>NZ_JBXAYD010000003.1:0-296806 GCF_056782075.1 Dellaglioa sp. CoH-56-MRSF-12 | reverse complement strand
TAAGCTTCTTAGCGCCAAGAGTAGTTGGGGGTCGCCCCCTGCGAGGGTAGGACGTTGCCATGCTTTTTTTATTATTTGGAGGTTTAGCTCAGTTGGGAGAGCGTCTGCCTTACAAGCAGAGGGTCACAGGTTCAAGCCCTGTAACCTCCATTTGAGCCGTTAGCTCAGTTGGTAGAGCATCTGACTTTTAATCAGAGGGTCGACAGTTCGAGCCTGTCACGGCTCATTTTCAATTCCACATTCTGCGGGTGTGGCGGAATTGGCAGACGCACTAGATTTAGGATCTAGCGTCGTAAGACGTGGGGGTTCAAGTCCCTTCACCCGCATCATTTTCAGTTATGCCGACTTAGCTCAGTTGGTAGAGCACCTGATTTGTAATCAGGGGGTCGGGCGTTCGAATCGTCTAGTCGGCACCATTTTTTAATTTTTTTGCGGAAGTAGCTCAGTGGTAGAGCATCACCTTGCCAAGGTGGGGGTCGCGGGTTCGAATCCCGTCTTCCGCTTTTCAATAAATGCCGGGGTGGCGGAACTGGCAGACGCACAGGACTTAAAATCCTGCGGTGAGTGATCACCGTACCGGTTCGATTCCGGTCCTCGGCACCATTTATTGTTTTAATTTTATATTTTTAATGCACCCATAGCGCAACTGGATAGAGTGTCTGACTACGAATCAGAAGGTTGTAGGTTCGACTCCTACTGGGTGCATTTTTTTGTGTTCGGGAAATAGCTCAGCTTGGTAGAGCACCTGGTTTGGGACCAGGGGGTCGCAGGTTCGAATCCTGTTTTCCCGATTAATTGAAAAAGGAATTTAAACTTTATGTTTAAATTCCTTTTTTTGTTTAGGACAAATAACTTTCAATTTTAATTTATATTTCGTATAATGAAAGTCAACATTAGTCAAACTATTTGAGGTGATGAATATGCAGGGTCAGAATATTTCTGATGTGATTGAGAAGTATTTTAAGAAAATTCTTTTAGACGAAAAAGAAATAGTCATTAAACGTTCTGAAGTTGCTGAATTATTTAATTGTGTACCATCGCAAATAAATTATGTTATTAACACGCGATTTACTATTCAAAATGGATATGTAGTAGAGAGTAAACGTGGTGGCGGTGGATATATTAGGATAGAAAAGGTAAATCTTTTTGTAGATCAAGAATTTATTCAAACAATAGAAAATTTAATTGGTACAAACGTATCCCAACAAGAAGGTTACGATATTATTCAAAGTTTATATGATGAGAAGACATTGACAAAAAAAGAATCAAATTTAGTTTTAGCTATAATAAAGAAAGATGTTTTTCTTGGTATGGATACAGAATCAGAAAATATGATACGCGCTAAAATGTTGATTAATTTAATTAATCGCTTACGATATGAAGAGTAGAAAGAGGTAATAATATGGATAATTTATTTACGCCGAGTGCAAAAGAAGTTCTTATTCGAGCACAGGAAGCTGCTAAACACTATCGTCAACAAGCCGTTGGTACTGAACATTTACTTTTGGCTTTGTCTGAAGTACAAAATGGTATTGCAGATAAAGTATTGAAACAATTTAATGTTGATCCAGAAGATATAATGGAAGAAATCGAAAGATTCACTGGTTATGGATCATTGAGATTAAATAAAAATGATAATTATTTACCTTACTCACCAAAAGCAAAAATGATTTTATCAATTGCTAACGATGAAGCTAAAAATTTAAATGCAAGTAAGGTGGGTACAGAGCATCTTTTACTAGCGCTAACAAGTAATAATGAAATATTATCATCAAGAATTATGGGCGGATTAAGTGCTGATGTTAAGCAGGTACGTAAAATGATTTTCCGTCAACTTGGTGTCAGTGAAGTTCAGATGAGACAAAAGAATCGTGGTAAACAAACTCCAGAAGAGGGAACACCTACATTAGATGAATTAGCACGTGATTTGACTAAAATGGCTCGTGATAAGCAGATTGACCCTGTAATTGGTCGAGATTCTGAAGTGAAAAGATTAACTCAAGTATTGAGTCGTCGAACTAAGAATAATCCAGTGTTAATTGGTGAACCTGGTGTTGGTAAGACTGCAATCGCTGAGGGGTTTGCTCAACGATTAGTTGACGGAAACGTTCCTGAAGACATGATTGGAAAACGATTAATGATGCTTGATATGGGATCATTAGTTGCGGGAACAAAATATCGTGGTGAATTTGAAGATCGGTTAAAGAAAATATTGAAAGAAGTATACACGACTAAAGATGTTATTTTATTTATTGATGAATTACACACGTTAATTGGTGCAGGGGGTGCAGAAGGTGCAATAGATGCATCTAATATATTAAAACCTGCATTGGCTCGTGGTGAAGTTCAAGTTATTGGTGCAACGACATTAGATGAGTATCAAAAATACATTGAATCTGATGCTGCTTTGGAACGACGTTTTGCGACAATCACAATCAAAGAACCAACAGAAGCACAGACTGTTGATATTTTAAAGGGACTCCGACCTAAATATGAGGCACATCATCGCGTGCAAATTACCGATGATGCAATTGAAGCAGCAGTAGAAATGGGTAATCGATATATTACTGATCGATTCCTACCTGATAAGGCGATTGATTTAATGGATGAAGCCGCTGCTCAGGTTCGTATTGAGCGCCCAAGGACTAAATCAAAATTAAGTAAAAAACAAGATCAACTTGACGAATTGCGTCAACAAAAAGATGATGCAGTTAGTCAGCAAGATTTTGAATTAGCTGCGGGTATTCGTACAAAAGAAATGCGTGTTAAAAAGCAGGTTGAAGATTTAGAAGCCGAAAAAAATGCTGCCGTTAAGTCTAGTGCAGAACATTATGATATAAAGGTAACTAGCGAAGAAATTGCAGGAATTGTTTCTGATTGGACAGGTGTTCCAGTACAACAATTGAATAAAAGTGAAAGTGATCGCTTAATTCATCTTGAAGACATTTTGCATAAACGTGTTATTGGTCAAAATGAGGCAGTTAGCTCAATTGCAAAGGCTATTCGACGTGCTAGAAGCGGATTGAAAAATCCAGCAAGACCAATTGGTTCATTCATGTTCCTTGGGCCAACGGGTGTTGGTAAAACTGAATTAGCTAAGGCACTTGCTGAAGCTATGTTTGGCTCTGAAGAAGCAATGATTCGAGTGGATATGTCGGAATATATGGAAAAATATAGTACAAGTCGCTTGATTGGATCGCCACCAGGTTACGTTGGATATGATGAAGGTGGACAATTGACTGAAAAAGTTCGTCAGACACCATATTCTGTTGTTCTCTTGGATGAAGTTGAAAAAGCGCATCCTGATGTTTTTAATATTTTACTTCAAGTGTTAGATGATGGATACTTAACAGATTCTAAAGGACGTCGTATTGATTTTAGAAATACAATTATCATTATGACATCTAACTTAGGTGCAACTGCCGTTCGTGATGAGAAGTTTGTTGGATTTGGTGTAGAATCTGAAAAAGATGAATATAAGGCAATGTCTGGAAAAATTCGCGCGGCTCTTAAAAAAGCCTTTCGTCCAGAATTTTTAAACCGAATTGATGAATCAATTATATTCCATTCATTAACTAAAGTTGAATTACATGAGATTGTGAAATTGATGACTAAAGAAGTTATTGATAGGTTGAAGGAACAAGATATTAAGGTTAAAATATCACCTGCAGCAATTGATGTGATTGCTAAGGCAGGGTTTGATCCAGAATATGGTGCTAGACCCATTCGTCGTGCATTACAAACAGAAGTTGAGGACCGTCTAAGTGATATTCTTCTTTCTGGTCAAATAAAAGATAATGATAATATTACAATTGGTGCTGTAAAAGGTGTTATCAAAGTAACGATTAAAGAATCAAAAACTAAAGTAGCAGTGAAGTAAACTTAAAAAGGTGTAACTATTCATGTAGTTGCACCTTTTTTATCACTAGAAAAGGAGTGTTATCTATGGAAAAAATAGATCTTATTGTAATTGGTGGAGGCTCTGCTGGAATTGCAGCAGCAAATCGAGCTGGTTCTTTTGGAAAAAAAGTAATTTTAATAGAAGGAAATGAAATTGGTGGAACTTGTGTCAACGTTGGATGTGTACCTAAAAAGATTATGTGGTCTGCAGCAGCGTTAGCACAAGATTTTGATTTAGCTACTGATTATGGGTTTACTAAACAACAGCCGCAACTTGATTTTGAAAAATTAGTTGCTAACCGTTCTGCATATATTGAACGATTACATGGCGCATATTTCAGAAATTTAGATAAAAATCAGGTACAAGTCATTAAAGGCTATGCAAAATTTATTGATAATCAAACAGTTGAAGTTAATGGCTCAAAATATGTCTCAGAGCACATACTAATTGCAACTGGTGGAACACCCAATATACCCGACATTCCTGGCGCAACGTATGGGATTGAATCTAATCAATTCTTTGATGATTTGAAAGAATTACCTGCTAAAGTTGCGGTTATCGGAAACGGTTATATTGGTACTGAACTTGCTGGAACGTTGAATGCACTAGGGTCAAAAGTTCACATGTATGCAAAATACGACACGTTGTTACCTAATTTTGATGAATTAATTTCAACAAATGTAACAGAAACGTATATAGAAAATGGAATTGATATTAGTTTTAACTCAAAGGTGACAGAGTTGAAACGGCGAAGTGATGGTAAATATGAAGTTATTACCAATGATGACTCATTGGTCGTAGATTGTGTTATTTGGGCGGTTGGCCGCCGACCAGTTACCGATAAAATGAATATTTCTGCCACAAATATTAAATTAAATGATAATGGTACTATTGTGGTCGACGAGTATCAAAATACATCAGTTGCTGGTATTTATGCGACTGGGGATGTTATTGGTAAACTTGACTTAACACCTGTTGCAATTGCAGCTAGCCGAAGATTAATGGAGCGTGTGTTTAATAATAAACCTACGGAACATTTAGATTATAAATTGGTACCCACAGTGGTATTCTCACATCCAGTTGCTGGAACGATTGGTTTAACTGAAGCTGAAGCAACTTTAGAATATGGTCAAGAAAATCTAAAAATTTATCGATCATCATTTACACCAATGCGTTATAGTTTAGGTGATAGTAAGGTGAAGGAAAACCTGAAGTTAATTACGGTTGGTAAAGATGAACGAATTGTTGGATTACATGGTGTTGGAGAAGGCATGGACGAAATGCTACAAGGATTTGCAGTAGCAATTAAAATGGGCGCAACTAAAAAAGATTTCGATGATACAGTTGCTATTCACCCAACGAGTGCTGAAGAATTTGTGACGATGACTTAATGAGCACGAACTGTTGACATCCGATTCAATAGCGTATATGATAATTAAATGTATAATACTGTGAATTTTTATAGCTGATTACGATCTATTGTCCGTAAGAAGCCTTATAGAGAGACAAAAATGGTGATTATTTAAAAATAAATAAACTGTTTTTGTTTTTTCTTTTGCCAAAAAAACCGATTTTTTCGTCTAGTATGCAATTTGTAATCAAACTGTAATATAAAATCATCGGACTTTGGCAGGTTTACAGAATAAATTTGAGAGGTGACTAATTTGGCTGGACATTTAGTAAACTACGGTAAACACAGTACACGTAGAAGTTACGCACGTATCAAAGAAGTTTTAGATTTACCTAATTTAATCGAAATTCAAAGTGACTCTTACCAATGGTTCTTGGATGAAGGTCTTCGTGAAATGTTTGAAGACATCATGCCAATTGACGATTTTGCTGGTAACTTATCATTAGAATTTGTTGATTACCAATTATTAGAACCTAAATACACTGTAGATGAAGCACGCGCACATGATGCGAACTATTCGGCTCCATTACATGTTACATTACGTTTAACTAACCATGAAACTGGCGAAATTAAATCTCAAGATGTTTTCTTTGGTGATTTCCCATTAATGACAGAACAAGGAACATTTATCATTAATGGTGCTGAACGAGTTATTGTTTCTCAATTAGTTCGTTCACCAGGGGTTTACTACAATGGTTCATTAGATAAAAATGGCCGTGAAACATATGGCACAACTGTTATTCCTAACCGTGGTGCATGGTTAGAATATGAATCAGATGCTAAAAATATTTCATATGTACGTATTGATCGTACACGTAAAATTCCATTAACTGAATTGGTCCGCGCTTTAGGATTTGGTTCTGATGATGAAATTATTGAAATGTTGGGTAACAATGATAGCTTAATGCTAACACTTGAAAAAGATGTTCATAAAAATACGGATGATTCACGTGTTGAAGAATCTTTAAAAGATGTTTATGAACGTCTACGTCCCGGCGAACCTAAAACAGCTGATAGCTCACGTAGTTTATTGACAGCTCGTTTCTTTGATCCAAAACGTTACGACTTAGCTCCAGTTGGTCGTTACAAAATTAATAAAAAATTAAGCTTGAAAACACGTTTATTGAACCAAACATTAGCTGAAACATTGGCTGATCCAGATACTGGTGAAGTACTTGCACAAAAAGATACCGTAATTGATAAACAAGTTATGGAAACTTTAGCACCATATCTTGATCGTCAAGATTTCAAGACGGTCACATACCACCCATCAGAAGATGGTGTTGTTACTGAACCTATGGTACTTCAAATCGTTAAGGTTTATTCTCAAGTAGACCCAGAACGTGAGATGCCAATGATTGGTAATGGCAATATTGACTTACAATACAAACATATTGTACCTGCTGATATTATTGCTTCAATGAACTATTTCTTTAATTTAAAAGAAAATATTGGTTCTGTGGATGATATTGATCATTTAGGTAACCGTCGTATTCGTTCAGTTGGTGAATTACTACAAAATCAATTTAGAATTGGTTTATCACGTATGGAACGTGTTGTACGTGAACGTATGTCAATTCAAGATACAACAACTGTTACACCACAACAATTGATTAACATTCGTCCTGTTGTGGCTTCTATTAAAGAATTCTTTGGTTCATCTCAATTATCACAATTCATGGATCAAACTAATCCACTTGGTGAATTGACACATAAACGTCGTCTTTCTGCCTTAGGACCTGGTGGTTTGACTCGTGATCGTGCTGGATATGAAGTTCGTGATGTTCATTACACGCATTACGGTCGTATGTGTCCAATTGAAACGCCTGAAGGACCTAACATTGGTTTGATTAATAGTTTATCAAGTTATGCACGTGTTAACCGATATGGTTTTATTGAAACACCTTATCGTCGTGTGAGCTGGGAATCACATCAAGTAACTGATAAAATCGATTACTTGACTGCTGATGAAGAAGATAACTATGTTATTGCACAGGCTAACTCACCATTAAATGAAGATGATTCATTTGTAAATGAACTCGTTATGGCTCGTAATCGTTCAGAAAATATCGAAATCGGTATTGATAAAGTCGATTACATGGATGTTTCACCTAAACAAGTTGTGGCTGTTGCTACAGCATGTATTCCTTTCTTGGAAAATGATGATTCTAACCGTGCCTTGATGGGTGCCAATATGCAACGTCAAGCTGTTCCTTTAATCAATCCTCATTCACCACTTGTTGGTACAGGTATTGAATATAAGGCAGCTCATGATTCTGGTGTCGCTTTAATTAACAAAAACGAAGGTACTGTTGAATACGTTGATGCACGTGAAATTCGTGTTCGTCGTGAAGATGGCGCTTTAGATAAATACAAATTAATGAAATTCCATCGTTCAAATGGTGGTAAAAACTACAATCAACGTCCAATTGTTCGTGTAAACGATCATGTTGATGCTGATGAAATTTTAGCTGATGGTCCTTCAATGGAAAATGGGGAATTAGCTTTAGGCCAAAACCCATTAGTTGCCTTTATGACTTGGAATGGTTATAACTTTGAAGATGCTGTTATCATTAACGAACGTCTTGTTCGTGATGATGTCTACACATCAATTCATATTGAAGAATTTGAATCAGAAGCACGTGATACAAAATTAGGACCTGAAGAAATTACTCGTGAAATTCCTAATGTTGGTGAAGATTCATTAAAAGATCTTGATGAATTTGGTATCGTCCGTATTGGTGCTGAAGTTAATGATGGTGATATCTTAGTTGGTAAAGTAACACCTAAAGGGGTTACTGAATTATCTGCTGAAGAACGTTTATTACATGCTATCTTTGGAGAAAAGGCTCGTGAAGTACGCGATACTTCATTGAAAGTTCCTCATGGTGGTGGCGGTATTGTTCAAGATGTTAAAATCTTTACTCGTGAAGCAGGGGATGAATTAAGTCCTGGTGTTAATATGATGGTTCGTATCTACATTGCACAAAAACGTAAGTTACGTGTGGGTGATAAGATGGCTGGACGTCATGGTAACAAAGGGGTTGTTTCAATCGTTGTCCCTTCTGAAGATATGCCTTACATGCCAGATGGTACACCAGTTGATATTCTTTTGAATCCCATGGGTGTTCCTTCTCGTATGAATATTGGACAAGTTTTAGATCTTCATTTAGGTATGGCTGCTCGTAAATTAGGTATCCATGTTGCAACACCAGTTTTTGATGGTGCTCGCGATTCAGATATCTGGAATGTCTTTAAAGAAGCTGGAATTTCAGATGATGGTAAGACAATCTTATATGATGGACGTACAGGTGATGCATTTGATAACCGTGTTTCTGTAGGTGTTATGTACTATATGAAACTTGCTCACATGGTTGATGATAAAATCCATGCTCGTTCAATAGGACCATACTCATTAGTAACGCAACAACCATTAGGTGGTAAAGCACAATTTGGTGGACAACGTTTTGGTGAAATGGAAGTTTGGGCACTTGAGGCTTATGGTGCTGCTTACACGTTACAAGAAATTTTAACGTATAAATCTGATGATGTTGTGGGTCGTGTGAAAACATACGAAGCAATTGTCAAAGGCGAACCAATTCCTAAACCAGGTGTTCCTGAATCATTCCGTGTTCTTGTTAAAGAATTACAGTCATTAGGATTAGATATGAAAGTACTTGATGCTAAAAAGACTGAAATTGAATTACGTGACATGGATGATGACGATGATGATATCGTTAATGTGGATGCGTTAAGCAAATTAGCTAATGAACAAAAAGAGAAAAAAGCTAAAGAAGAAGCCGAAAAAATGGCTGCTGAAATGAACAAAGAATAATTTTGGCTTAGTTACTGAACTCAAATTTGTGTGGATGAAGCTAATGCTTAGTTTGAGAAATCCAACACACTATAAAACTAAAGGGAGGTCGGTCCTTTGATCGATGTCAATAAATTTGATAGCATGCAAATTGGCTTAGCATCTTCTGATAAGATTAGAAGCTGGTCATATGGTGAAGTTAAAAAGCCCGAAACAATCAATTATCGTACATTAAAACCTGAAAAAGACGGACTATTCGATGAACGTATTTTTGGACCAACAAAAGATTGGGAATGTGCCTGTGGTAAATACAAACGTATTCGCTATAAAGGTATCGTCTGTGATCGTTGTGGTGTTGAAGTTACTCGTTCTAAAGTACGTCGCGAACGTATGGGTCATATTGAATTAGCTGCACCAGTTACACATATCTGGTACTTTAAAGGAATTCCAAGTCGTATGGGTCTTGTCTTAGACATGAGTCCTCGTGCTTTGGAAGAAGTTATCTACTTTGCTTCTTACGTTGTTACTGAACCTGGTAACACACCTCTTGAAAAGAAACAGTTATTAACAGAACGTGAATATCGTGAAAAACGTGAAGAATACGGGACTGAATTCGAAGCTGGAATGGGTGCTGACGCTATTCGTCATTTATTACGTGATGTTAATCTTGCTGGTGAATCTGAAGAATTAAAAGAAGAATTGAAAGATGCTACTGGCCAAAAGAGAACACGTGCTGTTCGTCGTTTGGACATTTTAGAAGCATTCTTACTTTCTGAAAATGAACCTGCATGGATGGTTATGGATGCTGTTCCTATTATTCCACCTGACTTACGTCCAATGGTTCAATTAGAAGGTGGCCGTTTTGCCACTTCTGATTTGAATGATTTATACAGACGGGTTATTAACCGAAATAACCGACTAAAACGTTTATTAGATTTGAACGCTCCTGGTATTATTGTTCAAAATGAAAAACGTATGTTACAAGAAGCTGTTGATGCATTGATTGATAATGGTCGTCGTGGCCGTCCAGTTACTGGACCTGGTAACCGACCATTGAAATCTCTTTCACATATGTTGAAAGGTAAACAAGGACGTTTCCGTCAAAATTTACTTGGAAAACGTGTTGATTATTCAGGCCGTTCAGTTATTGCTGTTGGACCAACGTTACAAATGAATCAATGTGGTATTCCTCGTGAAATGGCTTTGGAATTATTCAAACCATTTATGATGAAAGAACTTGTTAAACGTGAAATGGCTTCAAATATTAAAAATGCTAAACGTAAACTTGATCGTCGCGATGAAGATATCTGGGATGTTTTAGAAGAAGTTATTGTTGAACATCCAGTTCTCCTTAACCGCGCACCAACACTTCATCGTCTTGGTATTCAAGCTTTCGAACCAATTTTAGTTGATGGTAAAGCAATTCGTCTTCATCCCTTAGCTTGTGAAGCTTACAATGCTGATTTTGATGGAGATCAAATGGCTATCCATGTACCTTTATCTGATGAAGCACAAGCAGAAGCTCGTTTGCTTATGTTAGCTGCTCATCATATCTTGGCACCTAAAGATGGTAAACCAGTTGTAACACCTTCTCAAGATATGGTTTTAGGTAACTACTACCTTACAATGGAAGAAGCTGGCCGCGAAGGCGAAGGTATGATCTTTAAAGATGCTAACGAAGCTGTAATGGCTTACCGTAATGGTTACGTTCATTTGCACACTCGTATTGGATTACAAACAGCAACATTAGCTGCTGAAGGTAAACCATTTACAGATTGGCAAAAAGAACGCATTATGATAACAACTGTTGGTAAAGCAATCTTTAATGAAATTTTACCTAATGAATTTGCCTACATTAATGAACCTAAGAATGATAACTTAATTAATAAAACAGCCGACAAATATTTTGTTGAACCTGGTCAAAATATTGGTGATGTTATTAAAGCACAAGAAATTATTTTACCTTTCAAAAAAGGATTCTTGAGTGATATCATTTCTGAAGTTTATAAACGATTTAAAGTAACTGAAACGTCTAAGATGTTAGATCGTCTTAAAAACTTAGGTTATGATCAATCAACACATGCTGGTATTACAGTTGGTATTTCTGATGTAACTGACTTAAAGGAAAAACCTGCAATTATTGAAGAAGCTCATAAACAAGTTGCTTTAGTTGCAAAACAATTCCGTCGAGGTTTGATTACAGAAGATGAACGTTATGAACGTGTTATTGCTATCTGGACACAAGCAAAAGATGATATTCAACAAAAACTAATGGAAGCATTGGGCACACAAAATCCTATTCAAATGATGAGTGATTCTGGAGCCCGTGGTAATATTTCTAACTTTACTCAATTAGCTGGTATGCGTGGTTTGATGGCAGCTCCTAATGGTAAAACAATGGAATTACCTATTATTTCTAACTTCCGTGAAGGTTTGTCAGTGTTGGAAATGTTTATTTCAACTCATGGGGCTCGTAAAGGTATGACTGATACGGCCTTGAAGACTGCCGATTCTGGATACTTGACTCGTCGACTTGTTGATGTTGCTCAAGATGTTATTATTCGTGAGAAAGATTGTTTCACTGATCGTGGCTTAGATGTATCAGCTATTAAAGAAGGAAATGAAATGATCGAACCATTGTATGACCGTATCTTAGGTCGTTATGCAATGAAGACCGTTAAAAATCCTGAAACTGGTGAAGTTATTGTCGCTTCAAACGAAATGATCGAAGAAAGCAAAGCGCAAGCAATTATCGCTGCTGGAATCGAACAAGTAACTATCCGCTCAGCATTTACATGTAACACTAAGCATGGGGTTTGTGAACATTGTTATGGTCGTAATATGGCTACTGGTGATCAGGTTGAAGTTGGTGAAGCAGTTGGTACTGTTGCTGCTCAATCAATCGGTGAACCCGGAACTCAATTAACAATGCGTACTTTCCATACTGGTGGGGTTGCTGGAGATGATATTACACAAGGGTTACCTCGTGTTCAAGAAATCTTCGAAGCACGTAATCCTAAAGGTCGTGCTGAAATTACAGAAGTAACAGGTATGATTGAAGCAATTGAAGAAAATCCTGCTGAACGTACTAAAGAAGTAACAGTTAAAGGTGAAACTGATACACGAACATATAGTTTACCTTATACTGCTGTTCTTAAAGTTGCCGAAGGTGATAAAATTCATCGTGGTGAAGCACTAACAGTTGGTTCAATTGATCCTAAACAATTAATTCAAGTTCGTGATGTTCTTTCTACGGAGAATTATATTCTTCGTGAAGTTCAAAAAGTATATCGTATGCAAGGGGTAGAAATCTCTGATAAGCATGTGGAGGTTATGTCTCGTCAAATGTTACGTAAGGTTCGCGTTATGGATCCCGGTGACACAAATGTATTACCAGGTACTTTAATGGATATCATGGATCTTAAAGAAGATAACTATAAGACATTGATCAAAGGTGGCATTCCAGCTACTTCACGTCCTGTCTTACTTGGTATCACTAAAGCATCTCTAGAAACAAACAGTTTCTTATCAGCTGCATCATTCCAAGAAACAACTCGTGTTCTTACGGATGCTGCTATTCGCGGTAAGAATGATCCATTAATTGGTCTGAAAGAAAATGTTATTATTGGTAAGATTATTCCTGCCGGTACTGGTATGCCAGATTACCGTCAAATTAAACCAAAAGAAACAGGTTCAATTTCAGCTAATGTTTATTCAATCTCAGATATTGAGAAACGAATGAAAGAAGAAGAAGCTAGCGTGAACGATTAACGTCATAGCTAAAAAAGAACAATTCTTATTAATTTAAGAGTTGTTCTTTTTTTTGTGCTTTATTAGCGAACAATTAACGCTTACATTTTAATAACGTCCGCAAACCATTGTATGGGTAAATAGACTGTGTTAATATTGTCATACAATAAAAAATACTGATCACCTATATAATGTCATGATATGGATGCTAGTTTCTACCCGGAGCCGTAAATTCCGGACTATATGTGAGTTAAAGCAAGCATGTATTAGGCATGAAATCCATAGAAAATCCGACTTATTAGTGTGAAAGATAATGTGGAGGATCAAATGAAGAATAGCACGGAATTAGAAAATAGTAGTTTGGATGAATCTAATTTATCAAATTTTAGAGCAGCAATATTAGGATTACAGCATTTATTAGCCATGTATTCAGGCGACATTTTGGTACCATTATTAGTTGGGGCTGCACTTGGGTTTAGTACAAAACAAATTACTTATTTAGTTTCGATGGATATTTTCATGTGTGGGATTGCAACATTATTACAATTGAAACGCACACGTTTTACTGGCATTGGTTTACCTGTAGTACTTGGGTGCGCGATTGAATACGTTGCACCATTGACTGCAGTAGGAAAACATTTTGGATTAGGAACAATGTATGGATCAATTATTGCTGCTGGTATTTTTATATTTCTAATTTCGGGATTCTTTGCAAACATTAGAAAATTCTTCCCACCAGTAGTGACAGGATCATTAATTACGTTAATCGGATTAACGTTAATTCCAGTTGCCTTTACCAACATGGGCGGTGGGGATGTGACAGCCAAATCATTTGGTAGTATCCCTAACTTAATAGTTGCAGGTGTAACCATTGCCGTTATTTTAGGCTTGAACATTTGGGGCCGCGGATTCATTCAACAAGTGGGTATCTTAATTGGTATTTTAGTTGGTGTGGTCGTTGCCTCATTTATGGGAAAAGTAACATTAGACCCAGTTAGCCAAGCTAATTGGTTTCAATTACCCCATGTTTTTATGTTTGCTGCCCCTAAATTTGAATGGTCATCAATTGTGACTATGATATTAGCAGCGTTAACAACTATGATTGAATCAACTGGTGTATTTTTTGCGCTGGGAGATATCGTTGGTCGTCCAATCAGAAAAGATGATTTAAAAAAAGGGTACCGTGCTGAAGGTATCGCAGCTGTTTTAGGTGGTATCTTTAATACGTTCCCATACTCGACATTTTCACAAAATGTTGGAATTGTGCAACTATCAGGAATTAAAACGAAGAAACCTGTTTATTTTTCAGCGTTCTTTTTAATTGCTTTAGGGTTACTTCCTAAAATTGGTGCAGCAGCAACTGTCATTCCAGCAGCCGTTTTAGGTGGTGCTATGTTAGTTATGTTCGGTATGGTTGGTGCACAAGGTATTAAAATGTTGCGCGAAGTTGAAGGTAGTAATAGTAATTTATTAATTATCGGTATTTCGGTCAGCTTAGGACTTGGTGTAACAGTACAACCAGCATTACTCCAAGCATTACCCTTAACAATCCAGACCATTTTTGGTAATGGACTTGTTGTCGGTAGTCTGTCGGCTGTTATCTTAAATATTCTATTCAATTATGGTCATTTGAATGACGCAATCGAAGATTAAAGTAAAAGCTAAGCAAATTTGCTTAGCTTTTTTATTTATATGAAGAAAGATAACGCAATAGTAATATAAACGCCAAACGTTATATGTGGGACAAATGGGAAAAATTGATATCGACTCTGTTTTACAGTAAAAAAGTAGATAAGTGAGCTGATACAAGCAAAAAGAGTGGCAATCAAACAAAAATGAACACCAAATGTTAGTTGAATGATAATCAGTAAAATAAAATCGCCAAGGCCGAGCTTTTGTTGAAAACATAAGACAAATAGAAACAGACTGAATAAGCTAATTGCTATTAGTGAGTCTGGAAACCCAAATAACAGATAATGCCACAGGATGAATAGTATTCCACCACCGATAGTTAAGCGACCAGAAATCAGTCGGTTAGTGAAATCCATAGCTGATAGAAAAGTTAAATAAAATAAGAACGTTATAAGTAATAGAAATTCAAAAAGAGATAGTTGAGTGAAAGATAAGGGCAACATGGCGGCCAAACTACATTCAAAAATAAATGAATAGGCTGGGAATTCTCCCTTGCAGAATCGACAGTGTCCGTGTAATCTAAGATAAGCGTAGATAGGAATTAGATCAAACCAAGGTATTTTTGTACCACAATAGTCGCAGATTGATCTTTTGTTGAATTGATTCTGATTCAATGCACAGCGTGTGGCAATGCAGGTGATGAATGAACCTAGGCAAGCACCTAGTAAAAATAAATAACTAATTAACATAATTTAAATCCTCCTATTAAAAAATACGCTTTTTAGTGTAAATACCATTGACGTATATTAAATACCGTGATATTCTGTGTAAGGTGCTTTTTGTGAACAGTTAATTCATCTACATAGTTGAGATTCTGTATAACAGCAGCGCATTATAAGACAGACGTCTAGGACGTTATTTTTTATTATTAAAAAATGAACCACCTGGATGTGTGGACTTAAAAAACAATTAACCTATAATAAGGAAGGAGGAAACTTTAGATGCCAACAATTAATCAATTAGTTCGTAAAGGTCGTAATTCTAAAGGTTCAAAATCTGGTGCACCCGCATTAAACTTCGGGTATAACAGTTACAAAAAAGTTCAAACAGATAATCCTGCACCACAAAAACGTGGGGTTGCTACTCGTGTCGGAACAATGACACCTAAAAAGCCTAACTCTGCTTTACGTAAATATGCGCGTGTGCGTTTATCTAACTTACTTGAAGTTACAGCTTACATTCCTGGTATTGGACATAACTTGCAAGAACATAGTGTTGTTCTTATTCGTGGTGGCCGTGTAAAAGATTTACCTGGGGTACGTTACCATGTTATCCGTGGTGCTCTTGATACAGCCGGTGTTGCTGATCGTAAACAAAGTCGTTCAAAATACGGCGCAAAGAGACCTAAATAAGAATAAAGTTATTCTAATAAAAATAGAATCTAAGGAGGTTATTTAGATGCCAAGAAAAGGCCCAGCTCCAAAACGAGAAGTATTGCCTGATCCAATTTACAATTCTAAATTAGTAACACGTTTAATCAACCGTTTAATGTTAGATGGTCGTCGTGGTACTGCATCAAAGATCTTGTATGATGCATTCGAAATGATTAAAGAACAAACAGGAAACGAACCTAATGAAGTTTTTGATGAAGCTATGAAAAACATCATGCCTGTACTTGAAGTTAAAGCTCGCCGTGTCGGTGGTTCTAACTACCAAGTGCCAATTGAAGTTCGCCCTGATCGTCGTTCAACTTTAGGTTTACGTTGGTTAGTAAGTTACGCACGTTTACGTGGGGAACATACTATGCCAGAACGTTTAGCTAAAGAAATCATGGATGCAGCAAACAATACTGGTGCATCAGTTAAGAAACGTGAAGATACACATAAAATGGCTGACGCTAATAAAGCATTCGCACATTACCGCTGGTAATTTTATAAAAGAATGGCTATTATATGATTTTGATAATCGATATAGTAGTCATTTTTTTGAATCTATTTTAGAATCGAAAGGAGATACTACAAAATGGCAAATAAACGCGAATTCCCACTAGAAAAAACGCGTAATATCGGGATTGTTGCTCATATCGATGCTGGTAAGACAACAACTACTGAACGTATTTTATACTATACTGGTAAAATTCATAAAATTGGTGAAACTCATGAAGGAGCTTCACAAATGGATTGGATGGAACAAGAACAAGAACGTGGTATCACAATCACATCAGCTGCAACAACTGCTGAATGGAAAGAACATCGTATTAATATCATCGATACTCCAGGACATGTGGATTTCACTATTGAAGTTGAACGTTCACTTCGTGTCTTAGATGGAGCCGTTGTTGTTTTAGATGGTCAATCTGGTGTTGAACCACAAACTGAAAACGTTTGGCGTCAAGCTACAACATATTCAGTTCCTCGTATCGTTTTCATCAATAAGATGGATAAAATGGGTGCTAATTTTGATTACTCAGTAGGCACAATCAAAGATCGTCTTCAAGTAAATGCTGTTCCTATCCAAATGCCAATTGGTGCTGAAGATGATTTTGAAGGTGTTATTGATTTAATCGAAATGAAAGCCGATTTATATGATAACGAAGATTTAGGTGCTACATGGGAAAGTATTGACGTTCCTGAAGAATATTTAGAAGAAGCTACAAAACGTCGCGAAGCTTTAGTTGAAGCCGTTGCTGATGTTGATGAAAAGCTTATGGAAAAATATCTTGATGGTGTGGAAATTACTAAAGATGAAATCAAAGCTGCTATCCGTAAAGCAACATTAAATCTTGAAATGTACCCAGTTCTTGCTGGTTCAGCATTTAAAAACAAGGGTGTTCAAATGATGTTGGATGCTGTTAATGATTTCTTACCATCTCCTTTAGATGTTAAACCTTATAACGCAGTAGATCCTAAAACAGATGAAGAAGTTGAAATCACAGCCGGTGATGACAAAGATTTCGCTGCTTTAGCATTTAAAATTGCAACGGATCCCTTCGTTGGTCGTTTAACATTCTTCCGTGTTTACTCAGGTACATTACAAGCTGGTTCTTATGTCTTGAACTCTACTAAAGACACGCGTGAACGTGTTGGTCGTATCCTTCAAATGCATTCAAATCACCGTAATGAAATTCCTGAAGTATTCTCTGGTGATATTGCTGCTGCTATTGGTTTGAAAAATACGACAACTGGTGATTCATTAACGGATGAAAAACATCCATTAATCCTTGAATCAATGGAATTCCCTGAACCAGTTATCCAAGTATCTATCGAACCAAAAACAAAAGCTGATCAAGATAAGATGGATATCGGTTTACAAAAACTAGCAGAAGAAGATCCTTCATTCAAGGCTGAAACTAACCCTGAAACTGGTGAAACTTTAATCGCTGGGATGGGTGAATTGCATTTGGATATCATCGTTGATCGTATGAGACGTGAATTTAACGTTGAAGCTACTGTTGGTGAACCACAAGTTGCCTACCGTGAAACATTTACAAAAACTGTTTCTGCACAAGGTAAATTCGTTCGTCAATCTGGTGGTAAAGGTCAATATGGTGATGTTACAGTTGAATTCTCACCTAATGAAGAGGGTGGCGGTTTCGCATTCGAAGACGCTATCGTCGGTGGGGTTGTTCCTCGTGAATATATTCCTTCAGTTGAACAAGGTTTGAGAGAAGCTATGCAAAATGGTGTTCTTGCAGGCTACCCACTTATTGATGTTAAAGCTAAGTTATATGATGGATCATATCATGATGTCGATTCTAACGAATCAGCATTTAAGGTAGCTGCCTCAATGGCATTGAGAAAAGCTGCTAAGAGTGCTGGTGCTGTTATTCTTGAACCAATGATGAAAGTTGAAGTTGTCGCTCCTGAAGATTACTTAGGTGATGTTATGGGACATGTAACTGCTCGTCGTGGACGTGTTGAAGGTATGGAAGCTCGCGGAAATGCACAAGTTGTTAACGCAATGGTTCCTCTTTCAGGTATGTTCGGTTACGCAACTACTTTACGTTCTTCTACACAAGGACGTGGTACATTCACAATGACATTTGATCATTACGAAGCTGTACCAAAATCAATCCAAGAAGAAATTATGAAGAAAAACGGAACAGCTACTGATTAATTAGTTGGTCTGAATTATAAAAGAAGTTATCACTTGTTGATAGCTTCTTTTTTTGTGGTAAAATAACATTTGGAAAATAAAAAAAGTTTTAAAAATGTTAATTATGATTATATAATGAGAAACTTTGAAAAAAAATAAGAAAGCACTTGCCATAAGGCTTTATCTCTAGTAGTATAGATAAGTACCCAAAAACAGATGGCGTATTACGCCCTGCGATAGGGTTTCATAGAATGAGCTAAGATGTGAAAGATTGCGACACGCCCGGCAGCTTTGCCACGCAAGGTGTGTCGGTCACTTACACGGAGCTAGTCTTATTTTTAAAATAGACGAAGGAGGGAACAAAATGGCAAAACAAAAAATTCGTATTCGCTTAAAAGCTTACGAACACCGTATTTTAGACCAATCTGCTGACAAGATTGTTGAAACTGCAAAAAGAACAGGGGCAACAATTTCTGGACCAATTCCATTGCCAACAGAACGTACATTATACACAGTTTTACGTTCACCACATAAGCATAAAGATTCACGTGAACAATTCGAAATGCTTACACATAAACGTTTGATTGATATCGTTAACCCAACACCTAAGACAGTTGATTCATTGATGAAACTTGACTTACCTAGTGGCGTTGATATTGAAATCAAATTATAAAACAGAGTTACAAAAATAAAAATACAAACATATTGGAGGTGTACTCATGACTACAAAAGGAATCTTAGGAAAAAAAGTAGGTATGACACAAGTTTTTACTGAAAATGGTGAATTGGTACCAGTTACAGTGATTGAATCTACGCCAAACGTTGTTTTACAATTGAAAACAATTGAAAACGATGGTTACGAAGCAATTCAATTAGGTTACCAAGACATGCGCGAAGTATTAACAAACAAACCTGCTAAAGGTCATGCAGCAAAAGCAAATACTACTCCTAAGCGCTTCGTTCGTGAAATTAACGATGTTGAGCTTGGAGAATATAACGTAGGTGACGAAATTAAAGTTGATACATTCTCAGCTGGCGATATCGTTAACGTTACGGGTACGTCTAAGGGACATGGTTTCCAAGGAAATATCAAACGTTGGGGACAATCACGAGGTCCTATGACTCATGGTTCTCGTTATCATCGTCGTCCTGGTTCAATGGGTGCCGTTATTAACCGTGTATTCAAAGGTAAGAGATTACCAGGTCGCATGGGTGGCAAACGCGTAACTGTCCAAAACTTGGAAATTATTCGTGTTGACGTTGATAGTAATGTTATCTTGATTAAAGGTAACGTACCAGGCGCAAACAAAACATTAGTTACAATTAAAAACGTCACAAAAGACGCTAAATAACAGGAAGGAGGAATTTCAAAATGCCAACAGTCGCATTATTAAAACAAGATGGTACTAAAAATGGTGAAGTTGAATTAAACGACGCTATTTTTGGAATCGAACCTAACGACAATGTCATTTTTGACGCCGTAATCATGCAACGTGCATCATTACGTCAAGGAACTCATTCAGTTAAAAACAAAAGTGCAGTTTCAGGTGGTGGTAGAAAACCATGGCGCCAAAAAGGTACAGGTCGTGCTCGTCAAGGATCTATCCGTAGCCCACAATGGCGTGGTGGTGGTGTCGTATTTGGCCCTACTCCTCGTTCATACAGTTACAAATTACCTAAAAAAGTTCGCCGTTTAGCTCTTAAATCAGTACTTTCACAAAAAGTATTGGATAACAGCGTGGTTATGGTCGATGCACTTAGCTTCGAACAACCAAAGACAAAAACTTTCAAAGAAGTTTTAAGTAACTTAGATATCAACAAAAAAGTATTAATAGTTCTTGAACCTGGCAATGATTTCGTTGCTTTAGCAGCTCGTAACTTACAAAATGTTACAGTAGTAGAAGCTAAAGGTGTTAACGTTCTTGACGTTATCAACAATGATAAATTAGTCATGACTCAAGCAGCTCTTTCTCAAGTAGAGGAGGCTCTTTCATAATGGAATCAAGAGATATTATCTTACGCCCAGTCATCACCGAAGCAGCAATGGATAGAATGGCTAACAAAGTTTACACATTCGACGTTGATACTCGTGCAACTAAAATTGAAGTCAAAAAAGCTATTGAAGATATTTTTGGCGTTAAAGTTGTAAAAGTAAATATCATGAATGTTAAAGGTAAGTTAAAACGTCAAGGTCGCTATGCTGGTTATACTAAAAAACGCCGTAAAGCAATTGTTACTTTAACTGCCGACTCAAAAGAAATCCAATTATTCGAAGAATAATCTAAAATTTTGTAAACTAGGAGGAAAACAACGTGGGAATTAAAAAATTCAAACCAACCACTAACGGTCGTCGTAATATGACTGGTTCTGATTTCTCAGAAATTACTAAATCAACTCCTGAAAAATCATTACTAGAATCAAAAAGCAGAACTGCCGGCCGTAATAACTATGGTCGCATTACTGTTCGTCACCGTGGTGGTGGTCATAAACGTCAATACCGTTTGATCGATTTCAAGCGTGTTAAAGACAATGTAACAGCAACTGTTAAAGCAATTGAATATGATCCAAACCGTTCAGCTAATATTGCATTATTACAATATACTGATGGTATCAAATCATACATCATTGCTCCTAAAGGATTAGAAGTTGGCATGATGGTTCAATCTGGTAAAGAAGCAGATATCAAGGTTGGTAACGCATTAGCTCTTCAAGATATCCCAGTTGGTACAATTATTCATAATGTCGAATTAAAACCAGGTAAGGGTGGACAACTTGCTCGTTCAGCCGGTGCTTCTGCACAATTACTTGGTAAAGAAGGTAAATACGTCCTTGTTCGTTTGACATCAGGCGAAGTTCGCATGATCTTATCAACATGTCGCGCATCTATCGGTGCTGTTGGTAACGAACAACATGAATTAATCAAAATTGGTAAAGCTGGTCGTGCTCGTTGGGCTGGTAAACGTCCTACAGTTCGTGGATCAGTTATGAATCCTAACGATCATCCTCATGGTGGTGGTGAAGGTAAAGCTCCAATTGGTCGTCCATCACCTATGTCTCCTTGGGGTCAAAAGACGATGGGTTACAAAACACGTTCAAAGAAAAACCAATCAGACAAATTTATCGTACGTGGACGCAACAAGAAATAATTTACTTGTTGCTTAAGCTATATTCCGGAAGGAGGATTCACATTGAGTCGTAGTCTAAAAAAAGGACCATTCGTCGATGAACATTTGATGAAAAAGGTCGAAGCACAAACTGATCAAGAAAAGAAAACAGTTATCAAAACATGGTCACGTCGTTCAACAATCTTCCCTAACTTCATTGGTCTAACTATCGCTGTATATGATGGACGTAAACACGTTCCAGTTTTTATGCAAGAAGATATGGTTGGTCATAAGTTGGGTGAATTTGTTCCAACACGTACTTTCCGTGGTCACGGATCTGACGATAAGAAAACTACAGTTAAATAAAGGAGGTTATACACATGGCTGAACAAGTAACATCAGCAAAAGCAACCGCCAAAACTGTTCGTATTCCAGCGCGTAAAGCTCGCTTGGTAATCGATCTTATCAGAGGTAAAAGTGTTGCTGAAGCTATCGGTATTTTGAGATTTACTCCCAGAGCCGGAAGCCCAATCATTGAAAAAGTTTTACTTTCTGCTGTAGCTAATGCAGAAAATAATTTTGATTTAGATGGTGAAAACTTAGTTATTACTGATATTTTTGCTAACGAAGGACCAACTTTAAAACGTTTCCGTCCTCGTGCTAAAGGATCAGCTTCACCAATTAACAAACGTACGAGTCACATTACAGTAGTTGTATCTGAAACTACAAAATAAGGAGGGATAACGCGTGGGTCAAAAAATAAATCCAACGGGATTACGTGTAGGTATCATTCGTGATTGGGATTCAAAATGGTATGCAGAAAAAGATTTTGCAAACTACCTTCATGAAGATTTACACATCCGTAAATACATTCAAGAAAAATTAACCGACGCTTCTGTCTCTATCGTTGAAATCGAACGCGCTGCAAAACGTGTTAACGTTTCAATCCATACTGCTAAACCTGGTATGGTTATCGGTAAAGGTGGAGCTGAAGTTGAAAAACTTCGTAAAGAATTAAATGATTTAACAGGTAAACGTGTGCATATCAACATTGTTGAAATCAAACGTCCTGATTTAGATGCTCAATTAGTCGGCGAAAACGTTGCGGAACAATTAGAAAACCGTGTCGCATTCCGTCGTGCTGTTAAACAAGCTATGCAACGTACAATGCGCTCTGGTGCTAAAGGTATCAAAGTTCAAGTTGCTGGCCGTCTTAACGGAGCTGATATGTCTCGTGTTGAAAGCTACTCAGATGGTACAGTTCCATTACATACCTTAAGAGCAGATATTGACTACGCTTGGGTTGAAGCAATGACTACTTACGGTAAATTAGGCGTTAAAGTCTGGATCTACCGTGGTGAAATCTTACCAGCTAAGAAAAACGCTGTGAAAGGAGGGAAATAACCTATGTTAGTACCTAAACGTACAAAATTCCGTCGTGAATTCCGTGGTAAAATGCGTGGGGAAGCTAAAGGTGGCAAAGAAGTCGCTTTTGGAGAATTCGGTTTACAGGCTCTTGAATCATCATGGATCACTAACCGTCAAATCGAAGCTTCTCGTGTCGCTATTAACCGTCATATGAAACGTGGTGGGAAAGTATGGATTAAAATTTTCCCTCATAAATCATATACTGCAAAAGCAATTGGTGTTCGAATGGGTTCTGGTAAAGGTGCTCCTGAAGGATGGGTAGCTCCAGTTAAACGTGGAAAGATCATGTTTGAAGTTGCCGGTGTTCCCGAAGAAGTTGCTCGCGAAGCTTTACGCTTAGCATCAAACAAACTTCCAGTGAGAACTAAAATTGTAAAACGTGAGGAAGTAGGTGGCGAATCACATGAAGGCTAAGGAAATTAATGAATTAACCACTGCTGAAATGATTACCAAAGAACAAGAATTTAAAGATGAATTGTTTAACTTACGCTTCCAATTAGCTACCGGTCAATTAGAAAATACCGCACGCTTAAGTGAAGTACGTAAAACAATTGCTCGTATTAAAACGGCATTACGCCAACAAGAATTAAACAAGTAGATTACGAAAGGGAGGCCATTTACGCATGAGTGAAACTCGTAACCAACGTAAAGTCTATCAAGGACGCGTTGTATCCGACAAAATGGATAAAACGATTAGTGTTCTTATCGAAACATACAAGACACACAAAACCTACGGTAAACGTGTGACTTATTCTAAAAAATTCTATGCACATGATGAAAATAACGAAGCAAAAATCGGCGATATCGTTCAAATTATGGAAACTCGTCCGTTGTCAGCAACTAAGAGATTCCGTTTATTAGATATCGTTGAAAAAGCAGTTATTGCTTAAGCATAATTGCCATTCGTATTTCTAATTTGCTATCGAAAGGAGGACACTTACTGTGATACAAACAGAAAGTCGTTTAAAAATTGCCGACAATTCAGGCGCAAAAGAAATCTTAACTATTAAAGTTTTAGGTGGATCAAAGCGTAAAACTGCTAATATCGGTGACGTTATTGTTGCTACTGTTAAACATGCAACACCAGGTGGTGTTGTCAAAAAAGGTGAAGTTGTTAAAGCTGTAATCGTACGTACAAAATCAGGTGCTCATCGCGCTGACGGTTCATACATCAAATTTGATGAAAATGCTGCCGTTATCATCCAAGATGATAAAAGCCCTAAAGGTACACGTATCTTTGGACCTGTTGCACGTGAATTACGTGATAACAATTTCATGAAGATTGTTTCTTTAGCACCCGAAGTATTATAAGAAATCCATCGGAAAACAAGGAGGTGCGCTAAATGTTCGTCAAAACTGGTGATAAAGTTCAATTAATTGCAGGTAAAGATAAAGGTAAACAAGGTACTGTTACTAAAGTTTTCCTTAAAGATGACCGTGTGATTGTTGAAGGCATGAATATTGCAAAAAAACATCAAAAACCTAGTAACTCGAATCCACAAGGTGGCATCGTGGATATAGAAGCACCAATTCACGTTTCAAACGTGATGCTTATCGACCCATCTACAAACGAACCAACTCGTGTTGGCTTCAAAGTTGTAGACGGCAAGAAAGTTAGAGTTTCTAAAAAATCAGGTGAAACTGTTAAATAGACCTACTGAAAGGAGGACACTTTCTTCATGACTAACCGTTTAAAAGAAAAGTTCACTAATGAAATTACACCATCTATGATGGAAAAATTTAACTACACATCAATTATGCAAACACCTCAAGTTGATAAAATTGTTATCAACATGGGTGTTGGTGATGCTGTTACTAATGCTAAAAATTTAGATAAAGCTGTTGAAGAATTAGCTTTAATCGCTGGTCAAAAACCTTTGGTTACAAAAGCTAAAAAATCAATTGCTGGCTTCCGTTTACGTGAAGGTATGCCAATCGGTGCTAAAGTTACTTTACGTGGCGAACGCATGTACGATTTCTTAGATAAATTAGTTTCAGTTTCATTACCTCGTGTGCGTGATTTCCGTGGCGTTAGCAAAAAAGCCTTTGATGGCCGTGGTAACTATACTTTAGGTGTTCGCGAACAATTAATTTTCCCAGAAATCGATTTTGATGATGTGGATAAAGTTCGTGGAATGGATATCGTTATTGTTACAACTGCTAATACTGATGAGGAATCAAAAGAATTACTCACACAATTAGGTATGCCGTTTTCTAAATAATAAGGAGGTTACAAAGCTTTGGCTAAAAAATCATTAATTGCAAAGAACAAACGTCCAGCAAAATTCTCTACACAAGCTTATACACGTTGCGAACGTTGTGGTCGCCCACATTCTGTTTATCGTAAATTTAAATTATGCCGTATTTGTCTTCGTGACCTTGCTCACAAAGGCCAAATTCCTGGTATGAAAAAAGCTAGCTGGTAAATCTAAAAGACAAGTTAAAGGAGGGTAAACTCAATGGTCATGACTGATCCGATCGCAGACTTTTTAACTCGTATCCGTAATGCAAACATGGTACGGCATGAGTCTTTAGAAGTGCCTGCTTCAAAAATCAAACGTGATATCGCTGAAATCCTTAAAAATGAAGGTTTCGTACGTGATATCGAATACATCGATGATGACAAACAAGGTATTATCCGTGTATTTTTAAAATTTGGAAAAGACAACGAACGTGTAATCTCTGGTATTAAACGTATCTCAAAACCAGGATTACGTACGTACGTTCAAGCTGATGCAGTTCCTAAAGTATTAAATGGTTTAGGAATCGCAGTTATCTCAACATCAGAAGGTGTGATGACAGATAAAGATGCACGCGCCAAACAAATTGGTGGCGAAGTCTTAGCATACATCTGGTAATCAATTAATTCGTAAGGAGGTGTCACTCGCGTGAGTCGTATAGGTTATAAAGAAATCGTTCTTCCTGCTGGTGTAGAAGTTACACAAGAAGGTCAAATGGTTACAGTAAAAGGCCCCAAAGGTGAATTAACTCGTAAGTTCTCTAGTGCTATTACAATGCATGTTGAAGGTCTTTCAGTTAAATTTACTCGTGAAAGTGACGATAAAAGCACTCGTGCCTTACATGGTACAATGCGTGCCAACGTAAACAACATGGTTCTTGGTGTTACAGAAGGTTTCAAAAAAGAACTTGAGTTGATTGGTGTTGGTTATCGTGCACAATTACAAGGGAAAAAATTAGTATTAAATGTTGGTTATTCACATCCAGTGGATTTTGAAGAACGCGAAAACTTAACTGTTGAAGTTCCTGCAAATACAAGTATTATTATTTCAGGTATCAGTAAACAAGAAGTTGGCGATCTTGCCGCAGAAATTCGTGCCGTTCGTCCTCCAGAACCTTATAAAGGTAAAGGAATTCGTTACGTTGGCGAATATGTTCGTCGTAAAGAAGGTAAAACAGGTAAATAATGCTGCTTAGCATTGCTTACTTTGTTTTTGAATAAAATCAAGAGGTGAAAATTGTGATTACAAAACCAGATAGAAATAAAACACGTTCAAAACGTCATTTACGTGTTCGTGGCAAGATTTCTGGAACTGCAGAGTGCCCACGCTTAAACGTATTCCGTTCTAATAACCACATCTACGCTCAAGTAATTGATGACGTAGCGGGTGTAACGCTAGCAAGTGCCTCAACAATTGATAGTGAAGTAACTGGCGACAGTAAAGTAGCAAAAGCTACTGCTGTTGGCGCATTAGTTGCTAAACGTGCTAATGACAAAGGTATCAAAGCTGTTGTTTTTGATCGTGGCGGATACTTATACCATGGACGCGTTGCTGCTTTAGCTGAAGCAGCTCGTGAAAATGGATTAGAATTCTAAGAAAGGGAGGAAATAGTTTATGACTTTCATTGATCCAACTCATTTAGATTTAGAAGATCGTGTTGTTGCGATTAACCGTGTTACTAAAGTTGTAAAAGGTGGACGTCGTCTACGTTTTGCTGCATTAGTTATTGTCGGTGATCACAATGGTCATGTAGGCTTCGGTACAGGTAAAGCTCAAGAAGTTCCTGAAGCAATCCGTAAAGCAGTTGAAGATGCTAAAAAGAACTTGATTGAAGTACCTATGGTCGGTACGACACTTCCTCACGAAGTTCTCGGTCAATACAGTGGTGGACGCATTATGCTTAAACCAGCTGTTGAAGGTTCTGGAGTTGCCGCTGGTGGTTCAGTTCGTGCCGTTATGGAACTTGCTGGAGTAGCAGATGTAACAAGTAAATCATTAGGCTCAAATACACCAATCAACGTTGTTCGCGCAACAATGGATGGTTTAAAGAAAATGAAGAGTGCTGAAGAAGTTGCTGCATTACGTGGCGTTTCTATTCAACACTTAGCTGACTAGGAGGACTAAAACATGACAGATTTAAAAATTACATTAAAACGCAGTGTCATCGGACGTCCTCAAAATCAACGCGAAATCGTTAAAGCTTTCGGTTTACACCGTATTAGCAGCTCTGTTATTCGTCCTAATGACGCAGTAACACGAGGCGTTATCGCCAAGATTTCTCATTTAGTGGACGTTGAAGAAGTTAAATAACATCAACATCTTGTTTGCAGTTTAAAATAAGGAGGTGCCAACCCTATGAAATTACATGAATTAAAACCAAGTGAAGGTTCTCGCTCAGTACGTAACCGTGTCGGACGTGGAACATCTTCAGGTAATGGTAAAACTTCTGGACGTGGTCAAAAAGGCCAAAAAGCCCGTAGTAAAGTACGTTTAGGTTTTGAAGGTGGACAAATGCCTTTATTCCGTCGTATGCCAAAACGTGGATTTAATAACTTCAACCGTAAAGAATATGCAGTTGTCAATTTAGATAGCTTAAACAAATTCGAAAACGGTGCTGAAGTAACACCAGCATTACTTGTTGAATCAGGTATTGTTAAGAACGAAAAATCAGGAATTAAAATTTTAGCTTCCGGCGAACTTAACAAGAAATTATCTGTTAAAGCAGGTAAATTCTCAGCTGCTGCTAAAGAAGCTATTGAAGCTGCCGGTGGTCAAACAGAGGTGATCTAATGCTTAAAGTGATGAAAAATGCATTAGCTGTGAAAGAAATCCGTCAAAAGATTTTTTTCACTTTATGCGTTTTAATTGTCTTTCGCTTAGGTACTTTTATAACAGTTCCTGGAATTAACCATGCTGCAATTGCTAGTGCAACAAGTAGTAACTTAGTTAGTCTTCTTAACACTTTTAGTGGTGGTGGATTAACTAATTACTCAATTTTCGCAATGGGGGTTTCACCCTACATTACAGCTCAAATTGTTATTCAATTACTACAAATGGACATTGTTCCTCGTTTTGTAGAATGGAGTAAGCAAGGTGAAGTTGGTCGTCGTAAATTGAATCAAGCTACACGTTACCTAACAATTGTCTTAGCATTTGTTCAATCTGTAGGTATCACCGCAGGGTTAGACTCATTAAGTAGTTTAGGTTTGGTTAACAATCCAAGTACGCAAACATATGTTGTTTTGGGCGTTATTTTAACAGCCGGAACAATGTTTACGACTTGGTTAGGTGATATGATTACTGAACGTGGTATTGGGAATGGTGTTTCCATGTTAATCATGGCAGGTATCGTTTCTCGTATTCCAGGTGGTATTAAACAGATTTTCAATGAACAAATTTTCCAAGCTGATAAAGGTGATCTTTGGGGGGGCATCTTGTTCATAGTTATCTTGCTCGTTATTATTTTTGCAATCGTAACTTTTGTAACATATGTTCAACAAGCTAACTATAAGATTCCAATTCAATACACAAGACGTGTTGCTGGTGCGACAGATAGTTCATATCTGCCACTTAAGGTAAACGTTGCGGGTGTTATCCCCGTTATTTTTGCGAGTTCGTTCATTGCAACACCCCAAACTGTGCTTTTGGCATTCCAAAGCTCACAAGGGGACACGACTTGGTATAAAGTATTAAGTCAAGTTTTCAACATGCAAACAACATACGGAGCCATCCTATATACCGTATTGATTGTCTTGTTCACATTCTTCTACGCTTTCGTACAGGTAAATCCTGAGAAACTCTCAGAGAATTTACAAAAACAAGGAAGTTATATTCCAAGTGTTTGGCCTGGTAAAGCAACAGAAAAATATGTTTCAAAATTATTAATGCGTTTAAGTACTGTTGGTTCATTATTCTTAGGATTTGTTGCTTTAATTCCATTATTAGCATCAAGTTTGTTCGGATTAGATGAATCAGTTGGTTTGGGTGGTACTAGTCTGTTGATTGTCGTTGGGGTTGCTCTTGAAACTATTCGTCAATTAGAGGGTATGATGATGAAACGTAAGTACGTCGGATTCATTAGATAATCGATAAAAAACAAATTTTAAACTGAGAATTAGGTTAGGCTGATGCCTAACCATTTCTCATATTAGGAGGATATTCATGACTAAAATGAACCTGATGTTAATGGGTTTACCTGGTGCAGGTAAGGGAACACAAGCTGAAAAGATTGTCGACGCTTTCCACATCGCTCATATCTCTACGGGAGACATCTTCCGTGCAGCAATGAAAAATGAAACACCAATGGGACTTGAAGCTAAAAAGTATATCGATCGTGGTGACCTTGTTCCTGATGAAGTCACAAATGGCATTGTCAAAGAACGATTAGCTGAAGATGATATTCAAGATGGCTACATGCTTGATGGGTTTCCAAGAAATATGGCACAAGCTGTTGCCTTGGACGAAATCGGTAAGGACCTTGGAAAACCTCTTAACGCAGTCATTGACATTCATGTTGATCCTGAATCTCTAATCGAACGTTTAACTGGTCGTTACATTTGTCGTAATTGTGGAGCTACATATCACAAAATCTTCAACCCCACAAAGGTTGAAGGAACATGTGATCGCTGTGGGCAACATGAATTTTATCAACGTGAAGATGACAAACTTGAAACGGTTAAAAATCGTTTAGAAGTTAACATCAAAATGAATACACCGTTATTAGATTTTTACGAACAACGTCATCTATTGTATACAGTAGATGGTAACCGCGATATTGAAGATGTATTTGCAGATATTGAAACGATTTTAAACAATCTCAAGTAATCTGAGTATTCCGCTGCAAAGTAATTGTGCCGGAGTGGCTAACTTGCATCTGAGATAGCGGTATGATAGAATAATTCCGGTTTATCTTTTCAGGAGGATATTTGTAATAATATCCTGATAAGAACGGGTGAGAGTGTCTAATTCTCGCCATTTTTACATGTAAAGTTAAAACACGATTTTAAGGAGGTACATTTACGTGGCGAAAGAAGAAGTAATTGAGATTGAGGGTACGGTCCGTGAAACGTTACCCAATGCGACTTTTCGAGTTGTACTTGAAAATGATCATGAAATTTTAGCTCATGTCTCTGGTAAAATTCGTAAGAATTATATTCGTATTTTACCTGGTGATAAAGTGACGGTTGAAATGTCTCCTTACGATTTAAGTAAGGGTCGTATTACTTATCGCTTTAAATAGATTGTACTTCAAAAACTTTTAGGAGGTATAATTCAATGAAAGTAAGACCATCAGTAAAACCAATGTGTGAACATTGTAAAGTTATCAAGCGCAAAGGTCGAGTTATGATCATTTGTAGCGCAAATCCAAAACATAAACAACGTCAAGGATAATAAAAATTAGGAGGTGTAATTGTTATGGCTCGTATTGCAGGTATTGATATTCCACGTGATAAAAGAATCGTGGTAGCATTAACTTACATTTATGGAATCGGTAATACAACTGCTGCTAAGATCTTGGTAGAAGCAGAAGTATCAGAAGATATTAGAACTCGTGATTTAACAACTGACCAAGAGGATGCAATCCGTAAAGTTGTTGATCAATTTAAAATTGAAGGTGACTTACGTCGCGAAATCAGTTTAAACATTAAACGTCTCCAAGAAATTGGAACGTACCGAGGCATGCGTCATCGTCGTGGTTTACCAGTTCGTGGACAAAACACGAAAAACAACGCTCGTACACGTAAAGGCCCAGCTACATCAATTGCAGGCCGCAAGAAATAATTACTAGATTAAGGAGGTAATACTATTTATGGCAACTAAGAAAGTTTCTCGCAAACGCCGTGTTAAAAAACATATTGAAGCCGGTGTTGCACATATTCATTCTACTTTTAACAATACACTTGTTATGATTACTGATGTTAACGGTAACGCTGTTGCATGGTCATCAGCTGGTGCATTAGGTTTTAGAGGTAGTCGTAAATCTACACCATTCGCAGCACAAATGGCAGCAGAAGCTGCAGCTAAAGGCTCAATGGAAAATGGTATGAAGACTGTTGAAGTAGCAGTTAAAGGACCTGGTTCTGGCCGTGAAGCCGCAATCCGTGCTTTACAAACTACTGGTCTTGAAGTAACAGCAATTCGCGATGTTACTCCAGTGCCTCATAATGGATGTCGTCCTCCAAAACGCCGTCGTGTTTAACGTGGATTAATATTCATTACGGAGTTGAACTTCATAATGTTTTCACTAGATTACACGTTACGTTTTGAAAGGGGTAAAGATAAGAATGATTGAATTTGAAAAACCAAATATTCATAAGATAGATGAAAGTCCTAACTATGGTAAATTTGTTGTAGAACCACTTGAACGCGGTTATGGTACGACATTAGGTAATTCACTTCGTCGGATTCTATTATCTTCCTTACCAGGCGCATCTATTACTAATATTCAAATTGATGGTGTTTTACATGAGTTTTCAACTATTGAAGGCGTATTGGAAGATGTTACTCAAATTATCTTGAATATTAAGAAAGTTGCTTTGAAGTTAGCTGCTGATGAAGACCAATCCATCGAAATTGATGTGAAAGGTCCCGCAGAGGTTACTGCCGGTGACATCATTGTAAACAGTGATGTTGAAGTATTAAATCCCGACTTGTACATTTGTACAGTCGCAGAAGGTGCATCTTTTCATGTTCGCATGAACGCTAGCAATGGTCGTGGATACGTATCTGCTGATCAAAACAAAGCGGAAGATATGCCAATTGGCGTATTACCAATTGACTCCATTTATACCCCAATCGAACGTGTGAACTACCAAGTAGAAAAAACACGTGTTGGTCAAAAAGATGATTATGACAAATTGACACTTGATGTTTGGACTAATGGTTCAATTACACCAAGCGAAGCCATTAGTTTGTCGGCTAAAATTTTAACTGAGCATTTGACTTTATTTGTTGATTTAACCGATGAAGCTAAAAATGCTGAAATTATGGTTGAAAAAGAAGAAACACATAAAGAAAAAATGCTCGAAATGACGATTGAAGAACTTGATTTATCAGTTCGTTCATACAATTGTTTGAAACGTGCTGGAATCAACACGGTTCAAGAATTAACGAATAAATCCGAAGCTGACATGATGAAAGTCCGTAACTTGGGCCGTAAATCATTGGAAGAAGTTAAAGCTAAATTAGCTGCGCTTGATTTATCATTACGTCATGATGACTAATATTATATAGAGGGAGGGAAACTATTCATGAGTTACCGCAAATTAGGACGTACAAGTTCTCAACGTAAAGCAATGTTACGTGATTTAACAACAAGTCTTATTATCAACGAACGAATTGTGACTACTGAAGCTCGCGCTAAAGAAGTACGCAAATCTGCCGATAAAATGATTTCTTTAGGTAAACGTGGTGATTTAGCTTCACGTCGTCGTGCTGCTGCTTTCGTAAGAAACACAGTTGCTGACGTGAAAGAAGATGGTGACGATGTCACTGTTCAATCAGCATTACAAAAATTATTTTCTGATGTAGCTCCTCGTTACGCTGAACGTAATGGTGGATACACTAGAACTATGAAAACAATGCCTCGTCGTGGCGATGCCGCACAAATGGTTATTATTGAATTAGTATAATTCGTTAACAGATAATTTTTCACTTTGATTGATGATTAAAAACAAACGTTATGATGATGGAGTAATCTTAGTCTAGTTTGAAGGTTCTTCACATTTGTGATTTGCCGGTCATCCTTCATAGTGATTTTTTATTGTCTAATGAGGTCTGAAAAAAGGGTTCTGAACACATTTTAATAATGTGTTCAGAACCCTTTTTTTATGTGCTAAAACCTAGTATGATAATAGTATTCTTAATCTGTTTAGGGGGTAATGTGATGGCACAAAGTTCAATACAACTTTACCGTTATGATAGTAAATATTTATCGGAAATAACGACATTATTCAACCAAACAATTCAAGAGATTAACCGACAAGATTATTCACAACTAGAAATTAATGAGTGGGTGCAGAATAATCCAGATCTGAGTGCATGGCATAAACGATTAAGTGAATCATTTACGCTACTTGCCATCAAAGATTTAAAGGTCATAGGATTTGGTAACCTTGAAGTAACAGGACATATTGATATGCTGTACGTAGAGAGTTCTATGATTCGACAGCATATCGGAGCGCTTATTTTAACAGAATTAACAAATTACCAAAGGAATGAATTACAAATAAATGTACAAACGGTAGAGGCTTCAATAACTGCTGTCTCTTTTTTTGAACATTATGGGTTTAAAATTATAAAAAGATAAGATAATTATCGACATCAACAAAATCTAGTTAATTATCAAATGGTGAGAGAAATTTAGCTTAAAATGCAGTTCTTAGCGCAATATAAAAAGGTGTGACTAAATGGCTGTTTATTGTTAATTAAGAGCTTAAAAGTACAAAAAATGCATTTTAGATGTATGTTGTATAGATAGGACAACTATAAAGAGTAAAAGTATAAATACACTGAGTTCATTTTGGCCTGTGATATAATGCAAAACGTAAGTTATCTTGTGAATTGTGAGGACAGTAACAATGACTGAATTAATTAAAGTTGATCATTTAAATTATCAATATGAAGCACAAAAAGAAATGAGTGAAATGGCACTTAAAGATGTGTCCTTTACGATTGAAAAAGGTGACTGGGTTGCAATTATTGGTCATAACGGTAGTGGGAAAAGTACATTATCTAAAAATATTAATGGCTTGCTAGCACCTCAATCAGGTGAAATCACAGTAGATGGCCTTATTTTATCACCAGAAACGGTCTGGGATATTCGTCGTAAGATTGGCATCGTTTTTCAAAACCCAGATAACCAGTTTGTGGGAGCAACTGTTGAAGATGACGTTGCATTTGGACTTGAAAACAATGGAATAGAACGTAAAGAAATGCAAGAACGAGTCAGAGACGCGCTTGAACGTGTAGATATGTGGGAGTTTGCGGCCAAGGAACCTGCTAGACTATCTGGGGGACAGAAACAACGTGTCGCAATCGCTGGAATTGTCGCTCTAAGGCCAGAAGTTATCATCTTGGATGAATCAACTAGCATGTTGGATCCAGAAGGTCGTGACGAAGTTTTGAGCCTAATACATCAACTCAAAGAAGAACGTGGGCTAACAATTATTTCAATCACGCATGATATTAATGAAGCGGCAAGTGCTGACAAAATTATGGTTATGGACAAAGGCGAGCTGGTAAAAGAAGGCACACCTGCTGAAATTTTTGCACTTGGTGAACAATTAGTAGATATGGGATTAGATATTCCATATCCAGAACGCTTAAAAGTCGCGCTTAAAAAACGTCATTTTGACATTCCGGACGACTATATGACAGAGGAAGGTATGGTAGATTGGTTATGGCAATTAAATTCAACGAAGTAGCCTTTACCTACCAAAAAGGGACACCTTTTGAAAGTCGGGCGCTACATAATATCAATCTTGAAATTGAGGACGGCTCATTTACAGCAATTGTTGGACATACAGGTTCTGGTAAATCGACCCTATTGCAACATTTAAATGGCCTATTAAAACCAACTGAAGGTAAAATTACAATTGGGAATCAAATCATTACACCAGAAACGGCCAATAAAACGTTAAACGATTTACGAAAACAAGTTGGCATCGTTTTTCAATTTCCAGAAGCACAATTGTTTGAAGAAACGGTTATTAAAGATGTGGCATTTGCGCCAAAAAACTTTGGTAAAACAGATGAAGAAGCTGAGAAAATAGCGACAAAAATGTTGAAGTTAGTTGGATTACCAGAGAATATCTATCAGCAATCACCATTTGACCTCTCTGGTGGTCAAATGCGTCGCGTAGCAATCGCTGGAATTCTGGCTATGGAACCTAAAATCTTGGTTTTAGACGAACCCACAGCAGGATTAGATCCTAAAGGTCGCGTTGATATGATGGCAATGTTCGAAGAACTTCATCGTGAACAAAATTTGACGATTATTCTCGTAACGCATCAGATGGATGATGTGGCAAATTATGCGAATCACGCTATTATCATGTCAAAAGGAACGATTATTAAATCGGGCACACCAAGAGAAGTTTTTGCTGATCCAGAGTTCTTATTAAGTAACCATTTGAACGTGCCAACAACAACGTTATTTTCAAAAAAATTAATTGAAAAAGGCTTTGAATTCAAGGAGATGCCTTTAACAGAGAATGAATTAGCCGACGACCTCGTCACGCTGCTAAGCCAAAATGGAGGTCATGACGCTAATGAATAAGTTGATTTTTGGACGTTACATAGCGGGTGATTCACTCGTTCACCGCATGGATCCGCGTGCTAAATTAGTTTTGAGTTTTTATTTTGTTGGAATAATCTTTATGGCAAATAATTGGCAAAGTTTTTCTATGCTTTTAGTTTTTACGTTAGGATGTATTTTAGCGTCAAAAATTAATATGAGTTTCTTTTTAAAAGGTGTCCGGCCATTAATTTGGCTGATTATCTTTACGGTTGCTTTGCAAATGCTATTTTCAAGTGGTGGCCAAATGTACTGGCATTGGGGGATTTTTAAAATTTCTCAATTTGGTGTGACAAATGGATTATATATTTTTTGCCGATTTATTTTAATTATTTTTATGTCAACATTATTGACGTTGTCAACGGCACCACTCCAACTAGCAGATGCGATTGAATCTTTATTAAAACCACTTAAAGCAATCAAATTTCCAGTTTATGAAATTGCGTTAATGTTATCAATCGCGTTACGTTTTGTCCCTACATTAATGGATGAGACAGAAAAAATTATGAACGCTCAACGAGCTCGAGGTGTGAACTTTGGTCAAGGGTCGCTAATTAAACAAATGCAATCAATTATCCCGTTGTTAATTCCGCTATTTGTAAGTTCGTTCAATCGTGCCGAAGATTTAGCGATTGCCATGGAATCTCGTGGTTACCAGGGTGGAGAAGGTCGAACAAAGTATCGTATTTTAAAATGGCGGACGGCTGATACGTTAGCTTTTGTTTTATTCGCTATCGTTACCGTTGCATTAGTCTACCTCAAAAATTAAGGATGAATAAATATGTCAGTACGTTTTAAAATTACCGTTGCTTATGATGGCGCAGCTTTTGCAGGGTTTCAGAGGCAGCCAAACCAACGGACGGTTGAATCTGTCTTAGAAAAAGCAGTAACAATTATGAGTAAATCAGAAGTACCAGTTAGAATTTATGGTTCAGGCCGAACAGATGCTGGCGTTCATGCCTTAGGACAGGTTTTTCATTTTGACTTCATGCATGAAATTCCGGAAACTAGCATGATGAGAGCATTGAACAGTTTATTGCCACTGGATGTTCAAGTTAAAAAAGCCGAACTTGTCAGTGATGATTTTCATTCACGCTATAGTACGCATGGTAAACGATATATGTATCGTGTTTCTCAAGGTGAATTTACCGACCCATTTAAACGCTTCTACACGGGTCATTATAAATACAAGATAGATATCGCCAAAATTGAAGAAGCATTACCTGATTTAGTTGGCGAACATGATTTTTCTAGTTTCGTGGCGGCAGGTAGCCAGGTTACAGATCACGTTCGGACGATTTATGAGGCAACCGTGAGAGAAGATAAAGAAAACCATGAAATTATTTTTGAATTTTATGGAAATGGCTTTCTGTACAATATGGTCCGAATTTTAGTCGCTACACTCCTAGAAATAGGGAACGGCCGGCGTCCGGTTCATGATATTTTACGGTTATATGAAGTAAAGGATCGACAACAAGCTCGAGAAACAGCTCCGGCGAGTGGATTATATTTAAAAAAGGTTTATTATCCGGACGAATTAGGGTAATATAGAAGTTATTGACAATATGAATACTAAGGCAATTTTAAATCTGAAAAGGTGTTATTTATTTGTGGGATGCCCATAAATTAGATTGACAAATTGACTTTTAATAGTTAATATTATAAATGGTATTGTTTGCCCCACTGATAGGCCCCGGAAACTTATTTGAGTGTCAAACAAACAACATGAAAAAACGGAGGAAACAATCGTGCGTACAACTTATTTAGCAAAAAAAGGCGAAATAGAACGTAAATGGTATGTTATTGATGCAACTGATATTTCTTTAGGTCGCTTATCAACTGTCGTTGCTTCTATCTTACGCGGTAAAAACAAACCAACATTCACACCTAATGTGGATACTGGTGATAACGTTATTGTTATCAATGCAGAAAAGGTTGGTTTAACTGGTCACAAAGCTGACAGAAAATTATACCAACATCATACAGATCATCCAGGTGGTTTAAAAACTCGTACTGCTGGTGATTTCCGTGCCAACGATCCTGAAAAATTGATTGCTTTCTCTGTTAAAGGTATGCTTCCAAAAGGTACTCTTGGTAAAGAACAAGCATTGAAATTACACGTATATCGTGGTGCAGAACATGATCAACAAGCACAACAACCAGAAACTTTAGATATTACAAACTTAATTTAAGGAGGCAATTGAAATGGCTCAAGTCGTATATTCAGGAACAGGTCGTCGTAAAAACTCAGTAGCTCGCGTACGTTTAGTACCAGGTACTGGTAAAATTACTATCAACAACAAAGCAATTGAAGATTACATTCCATTTGCTAACTTACGTGAAGTAGTCTTACAACCATTTAACGCTACAGAAACATTAGGTAGTTATGATGTTTTAGTTAACGCTAATGGTGGTGGCTTCTCAGGTCAAGCTGGCGCAGTTCGCCATGGTATTGCTCGCGCATTACTTACAGTAGATCCAGATTTCCGTGCAGCTCTTAAATCTGCAGGATTACTTACTCGTGATCCTCGTATGAAAGAACGTAAGAAACCAGGTCTTAAGAAAGCTCGTAAAGCAAGCCAATTCTCAAAACGTTAATATATATTTATATCGATATTTTGAAGCACTTCACAAAGCAATTTGTGAGGTGTTTTTTTTGGTATATTGCAGTTGTCACTGGTGAATATTTTTGGTTCTATTGCAACTATTGTTGGTGAATATATTATGGAGGGTGTTGTCACTTTGTGACAACGCCTTTTTTATGTACATAATCCTCATTACAAAGAAAATGTGTTTCCTAAAATTACTGAAATCGTAGGCATTACGTTTAATATGTTTCAATTCATTGTTAGTTTCTTAAAGTTGGCCACTAGAATAACGTAGTAGCCTAATAGAGATGCCCGCCATCCGTAGCTAACAATTTGATTATGTTGAGAACTCTGCAGGGGTGTCAGGCATTTTTGAAGGTAATCTAAAGTACCATAAACTCCGATGACTGCTGGATTAAGGAGTGCTTTCAGCAAATTTCATATTTAGTAAAACCTTAGTATTATTTGTCATAGGAGACTCTTTTTAGTGTCATACAAAAAAATCTGTTGCCAGTGATAGATTTTTCTATCACTGGCAACAGATATTGTAGACCTTCTATTTATATATATATTAACTTTGGCTGTAAACCGCGGTCACTGAGTTACTACTTGACCAAACAACAATCAGATTCTGCTTGTTCGTTTCTTCACCAGTATTAACACCATATTCGTGACTAGTCCCTTTGGGATAGAACATGACGGACCAATTAATAGAAACATCACTTGCATTACTTAAGCTGGCGGTTAAGATATTATTAGCAACTTCAAATTTCGTCGCATGCAGCCCATTCTGATCTTTTAAGCCAGCTTTATTTAATGTAAACGAAGATGATGACACTAGACTATCTTTAGTAATATTTAACGGCTGAACATCATCAAGTGGTAAGTCGCGTCCCCGTGCTTCTAACTTCACAATTTGCCACTGACCGACGATACTGCTGTAATCACTGACTTGAATTTGATCTAAATTCATCTGTTTTGGTTGATTTACTTCTTTGGCAGGCGTCTTTTTAATCGTATTTACTTTTTTTGACGACTGCGCTTTTTTCTTATCTGACACGGATTCTTTTTTTGGTTGATTTACTTCTTTAGTATGCGTCTTTTTAGTTGTATCTGCTTTTTTTGACGACTGCGCCTTTTTCTTATCTGACACGGATACTTGTTTTGGCTGACTTGTTTGCTCAGACTGTGACTTTTGTTGCCCACACGCTGTTAATAAAGCAACCATTACGATACTAGTCATTACAAGTAAAGGCTTCTTCATCTCAATTCCTCCTTACAATAACGAATTAGTGTTTACGACGGCGCGTTCCTGCAAGTCCAAAGAGACTAACGGCACCAACAAGAGCTGCACCAATCACTGAAACGACTGACGAATTAGTTTCGTCAGTTTGTGGTAATACCGAAGCACCTAATATTTTAGCGTTATTGATTTCTGAATGATCAGCAGCTTTAAGACGTGATGTTGATGTATTATTGCTTGGTGCAACAATACCATTGTTGTCAGTCGTGTCTTTAGCTGTTTCACTACCTTTAGCAACAACAGAACCAGTTACGTTACCTTTATCTGAACCATTGTCTGAACCTGTTACATGACCAGTATGTGAACCAGAATCGTTATCAGTACCAGTTGATGGTTTGTCAACATTGTTCAAAGCATCTTCGATGTCTTTTTCATGTTGTAATTTAGCTAATGCAGCTTGTGCATCGTCTAAAGCTTTCTTAGATGCATCAGCGATTGCTTGTAACTTCGCATATTGTGCATCGTCAGCAACGGAAGCAGCTTGTGCATCTTCGGCAGCTTTAACAGCCTCGTCGTATGCTTTTTTAGCAGCTTCAACAGCTTTTGTTGCGTCAACTAAGTTAGCTTCAGCATTCTTTAAGTCATCTAAATGATTTGTTTTTTCGCCAAGTGCGTCTTGACCAGCTTTTAAAGCTGCTTGAGCGGCACTTAATTTAGCAGTTGCATCTTTTAATGCAGTTTTAGCAGTAACTAATTTAGCATTAGCTGCGTCTAAAGTCATGTGTTTTTGAGCTTGTGTTGTTTTAGTTGTAGCTAAGGCAGCTTGTGCATCTTTTAAAGCTTGTTGTTTTTGAGGCATTGATGCATTTAAATCATCAACAACTGTTTGTGCATTTTTAACAGCTACAGTAGCAGTTTTAACATCGTTTTGTGCTTTAGTTAAGGCTGTGTGTGCTGTTGCTTGTTTTGTTTTAGCAGTTGCTAAAGCAGTTTTAGCTGTAGCTAAGGCTTGGTTAGCTTTAACTGTTTGTGATTTAGCTGCTGCAAGAGCTGCATCAGCAGTTTTTGAAGTTGCTGTTTTAGCAGTAACGTCGCTTGCTAATTTATCAATTTGAGCTTGACTGACAGTTCCAGATTCAACAGGTGTAGTGCTAAATTTAGAAGCGTCGTTAACATCATAGTCATCAACAAAGTTAAAGAAACTTGTTAAGAAGATATTACCGTTAGATTGTTTAAATTGACCGAAGCCAAGACCGAACCATGTGTTATTGGCAGGTGTATATGTTGCCATAATGCCAGCAACACTTACGGCATGGCCCCATTCACCCCCATTGAATAAGAAGGCATTCATTGAATCATAGATAGATTTCTTGAAAGCATCAAGACTAAGATTCCAACCATTTTCAGATGATTTATCGAAGATAGTATTCATATCTTGTTGTGTTAAGTATGTTAATCCCATACCGTTAGCAATGCTGTTGTTTAATGCATTGTCATGACCATCATCAGGATCGTTATTCTTAGATGTATAAGCATCGCCGATTGATTGACCTAATTTTTTAGAACCTTCTGAGACTTCAACTTGTGTGCTACCAAAACGGTCACGCACTTCATTTAATAATTGTTTAGCATATTCATTTAAGTCATCAAGATATTTGTTTAAATCTGATTGGTTGTTAATATGAACAGTTTTATCTTGGTCATTTGAAATGTAGCCGCCATTTAATGCCCATTCTTTTTCAGTTGCAGCTGTTAAACTGTCAATGACATCTTGATAATTAGCGTCAGCTGATGAAGCATCTGAATAAGCCTTTAAGGCATTAATGTAGTCTTGGCTTAAGTTGATGTGATTTTGGTTAGCTTGATGATTACCTTGTTGTTTCTTAGCATCATCTAATGCTTTTTGAGCAGTATCTTTAGCTTTTTGAGCAGCGTCAGCTTTAGCTTTAGCATCATTTTGTTGTTTGTTAGCATCAGTTACGCCAGTTTGAGCGTTATTAACATTGTTTTGTGCGTCAGCAATATTCTTGTCAGCTTGGTCAGCACCTTTTTGAGCATTGTCTTCAGTTGTTTGAGCTTGATCCAAGTTATCTTTGGCATTGCTTAAATTCTTGTCGGCTTCGGCTGAACCTTTGCCATCAAGGTTATTTTGAGCATTATCAACGTTTTCTTGAGCTTTATCAGCATCTTTATCAGATTGGTCAGCACCTTTTTGGGCTTCATCAACGCCAGTTTGAGCATTATCGACATCTGTTTTACCTTTATCAACATCTGTTTTAGCGTTATCAACGTCTTGACCTAATTGGTTATTTGTTTTGTCTTGTTCGTCAACTGCATCTTGAGCGTTATTGATAGATTCATCAGTTGCGTTATCAGCAGTATTTTGCGCATTTTGTTGATTATCAACAGCACTGTTTAAATCTTCTTGTGATTGATTAGCATTTTCTTCAGTTTGACCAGCATTGTCTTTAGAAGCATCGGCTGTGTCTTTAGAAGTATCAGCAGCACTTTGATCTTTGTCAGCTGTATCTTTGGCATTATCAACGTCAGTTTGAGCGTCTTTAATATCGTCATCTAATTTTTGACTGTTAGATTGAACTGTTTGAGTATGAGTTGTTTCAGTTGAGTCGGGTGTAGTTGTTGCAGCGTTTGCCGTTGTTGTAGCACCAACGACAGTAACTCCAGCGATTAATGCACTTGATAATAAAGTAATGTTTGATTTTTTCATAATATAAAATATCCTCCCAATAAATTAATAATTATTTAGCAACCTGTTCAAATTTTAACCCCTCTAATAAAAATCCGAAGCCCATCATTTGTGAACCAGTTACGGAATTAAGTGTAAATGTTTTTTTATCTTTGTCTAAACTAGCTTTCATTGTATAATCATCAAATTTCATGGTAAGTTTACCGTCTTCAATTTCATAAGTACCTTGGTCTGACTTTTTATCAGTTTCAACTTTAGTCACAGTGTTTCCTTTAAACTTCAACTCAAATTTGGAACCACCCATGTCGGAAATATAGCTTCCATCCATCTTATTTGAATTGCCCATCATAAACATAGCCACAATAATAACTATAGCTACTATACTGACACCGGTAATAATATTTGCTTTTTTTGACATTTTTTCTCCATTTTTATAAATTTAATATAATAAATCTTATTTTCTGAACGAATTAAATGCACTGACGGTTGAGGACATAGCTGCCAAGCGTGCATTTGAGGCAATATCTTGTTGTAAGCCTCTCATTTCTTCCTGCATTGAAAGTTGAGTTTCTTGGAATTGTTGTGTTTCTAAAATGTTAAAGGCTTCTTGCAAATCACGTGCCCGAGTTTCATCAATTAATTTCCAAAGACGAAAAATATCGAAATAGTTGTAGAATTTCTCTGGGAATCCTTGCTTGCCTGCAATATAATCTTCATTTGCCATTTCAGCGTCCAAGTCTGCTAAGGCTTGTGTTTTAGATTCATTACCCGGCATAATATAAACAAAATATTTAAAAGCAAATAGCGCGATAACAGCAATGATGAATGGCATCGCCGCACTTGTCTGACTAGTAATCATAAAAAGAACAATTAAAACGACTAATGCGATGATTATTCCTCGAAATTTTTTCTTACCTTTTTCAATCTTAGCCTCTGCTTCACGAATTTGTTGTTGGATAACTGCAGCTCCCGCTGTAACACTTCTTTTTGCCATTAAAAAATCTAAAAGTTCTTCTTTATTCATAATTTTCTCCCTTTTCTTTGAACGAATTATTAACCAACCTTTACCAAACGATCCCTATAAAATCTCCTCCCCCAAAAAAGTAATTTATATCTTGCACTATCTTCACATGATATATTTTATCTCAAAAATATACTCAATACTACCTTTTTATGTAACTTTATAGGTATACTGAGAGCTTTGAAAGTGTGCGCACTTAATTTATCATTAAACATATGGATAAATAGGAGCGATTTATGATTATACTTGTGGGCACTTTCATTCGGAAAAAGCGAAAAGAATTAGGACTTACAATTGAAGAATTGGCAGAAATGGCGGACGTATCCGCCAGCTATTTGGCTCGACTCGAAAGAGGACAATTAGACGATACGAGTACAAGAAAGTTGGAACTAGTTCTGAATGCCTTACAATTAAATTTGGCTGATATATTAATGAGTAATGATTTTAACGACATTTATACGCCCGAATTAATTAACAGATTGAAAAGCATGACCACAGATGATAGAATGCGTATCTCTAAAGCGTTACTGGAAATCTTGAAATAGAAATTGATTAGACATATATTAAATGGGTAGAGAGTGTGTAAAGCATAAAAAAAGACACCATTAATGGTGTCTTGACTAGTCTATTTTATGGTGTTAATTTTATCTCGTATTATGGATTTTATTCAATGTTGTTCCTTTTTCAATATTGTAAAGTATTGATACAAGTGGATTCAAATAGATAAGATTCCATGAAGTATTAATCGATAATTCTCAAAACGCTAATATATATTTATATCGATATTTTGAAGCACTTCACAAAGCAATTTGTGAGGTGTTTTTTTGTATGGATTTTAAGTGTATAAAATATTCTAGTTCGGAATCTACGAAAATTTCTAAATTCAAAACCAACGCGTTTAATGACCTTAATTTTATTGTTTATTCCTTCTAAAGGACCGTTAGTATAATAATAGCCAAAATTATTTTTAATCTCAGAATGGTGACAAAGCAACGTTTCAATACTTTTAAGCATTTCTTCAGAACACCTTTCGGTGTTTCTAACTGTAAAATCATAAGATTTCCAGTCCTTCAACCGAATGGTTGATCTTATTTGGTTCATGAGTTCATATGATTTATTTAGTTCAGGATGAATCGCTAATAAATGATCAACGACATTTGTTTCTGTTGTTAGGTATGGGAAATAAGTCCATTTCTTGAAATTTTTAAAATCTAAGGTTTCAGAAGGTTTTAACAGGAGCTTCCAGTAACGTTTTAGTGCTTTGTAGTCTTGTGATGATTTTGAAAGTTCTTTCATCAGTCTAATTCTAGTTTTAGTGAATCCACGATTCACTGAATTGATAATATGAAAGGTATCTATGATGACAATCGCGTTAGGAAAGACTTCTTTGGCTAGTTTAGGATAGGTATAATTCATATCAGTTACGATAATTTTCACGTTTTTTCTAGCTGCAGCTGAGTAACGATAAAAATAACGTTCTATTTGATAGAATCTTCTAAAAGATAAAAGTTTGATTAATTCATGGTTACTAGCATCCATAAATTCAAAACTCATGGCATCTGTAGCTGATTTGGTACTCTTGACTTCGTCAAGTAGGAGTACTTTAGGTAAAAATTTATAATTAGGTTTAAAATCACGTTCAAAGGTCATTAAAATACGACCTACAAAGGAATCAGGATTCGAAATTTCATTAGCAATATGAGTTAAAGAAACGGATTCCGCTAATTTAGTTAAACAGAGCTGTTTAGATAGATTGGAAATCGTACAATTTTTAGGAACCACACTTGTTTGGACAAGGAAGTATGACTGCCGCTCATGACAGCTAAAGTATCTTCGTTTGAGTGATAAAATGATACATTTACCAAAAAATTTAGGGTAGCGTATGGGTGTTTGACGCCAACTATACCTGATAATCTGTCCTTCGTTTTTAATATCACAATTTGGACAATCCCTTCGGCTGGTAATCAAGAACACGGTTAAATCGAGTGACACCGTCATTAGAAGACTGATAATCAACAATCGTTAGACTACTGTCTTTTATTTTAAGCCAAAATTTAGTATGATTAGGCATGCGGAGAGTTCCATCTTTCTTATTAATTCATCTGTGGTGGTTGAGGGATAATGAACATGGATGAACTCGTAACCAAAAGTCTTATGACTTTTGGCTTTTTTTTGTTATTATACAAAAAAACTGTCATCAGTAATAGTTTTTACACTAGTCCCAACAACAGATAGTACAGAGCCTTTTTATTGTATTTAAAATTTAAAGATATTTCCTTCTATTTGGAATATTCGTTGGGTTTTGGGAGCAACTACTGATAATAACCTAGCTAAAACACAAAGAAAAGTAAAGGGTATATAAACGATTTCTCCTCCCTTTACATTTTTTCATTTTTGCAGAAGGATTAATACAGCAATCGATACTGAAACTTACTGCAAAAATCAATTAAAAGGCCCAAAGGAAGAAGTTAATCAATTTTACACAAAATAAAAATGAGATTACCGTATTTTCACTTAAATCTAATTTTTTTTATTGTCTCAATTTTATAATGCTTTTTGACAACCTCCAAAAGAAAACATATACTTAATTATGAAAACGCTTTTATATAAAACGGAGGCAAACAGATGACACCAGAAATTGAATGGCTAGATACACCAACCGTTTTTCGTGTTGGACAGGTACCAGCTCACAGTGATCATAAGTACTATGCAACTCAAGCAGAAATGTTACAACAAAAAAGTTCATTTGAACAATCTTTGAATGGAACTTGGAAATTTAGTTACAGCACTAATGCAGCAAGTCGACCAAAAAATTTCTATCAGACTGACTTTGATGCAGAACAATTTGACACAATTCCAGTACCACAGCATATTGAATTATCAGGATATGAGCAATTACATTATATTAATACGATGTATCCTTGGGAAGGACATGAATATAGACGACCTGCTTTTTCAGATACTGATTTAAATCAGTATGCTGGAATGTTTAGTGATGCAGAATATAATCCAGTAGGTTCATATTTAAACCATTTTGACTTGGAACCAACTCTTCAAAATAAACGCGTTATTATCCGTTTTGAAGGTGTTGAACAGGCAATGTACGTCTGGTTGAATGGACATTTTCTAGGATACGCAGAAGATAGTTTTACACCAAGCGAATTTGACCTGACACCTTATTTAAAAGATAAGGATAATTGTTTGGCAGTTGAAGTGCATAAACGAAGTTCTGCAGCCTTCATTGAAGACCAAGACTTTTTCCGTTTCTTCGGAATTTTTCGTGATGTGACACTGTTAGCACAACCTGCAACACATTTAGATGATTTTTGGGTGATTCCTGATTACGATAGTGGACAAAAAACAGGACAAGTAGATTTACAACTTCATTTTAGTGGGGCAGAACAACGTGTCCGTGTCACATTCAAAGACCAAGATGCGGTGTTATTTAGCGATGAATTAATGAGTGGGTCAGATGTCGAAAAACACTACAATTTAGCACAACCAGTGACTGCTTGGCAGAATGACCGGCCTTATTTATATACATTACAATTAGAAATTTTAGATGCTGATGGGCAATTAATTGAAATTATCCAACAACCAGTTGGTTTTCGCAAAATTGAAATTAAGAATCGCGTGATGTTATTAAATGGTGAACGATTAATTATCAATGGTGTTAATCGTCATGAGTGGAACCCTAAATCAGGAAGAACCATTTCAGATAATGATGAAGCTTGGGATGTTGACTGTATGCAACGTAACAATATTAACGCAGTTCGGACGTCACATTATCCAGATCGATTATCTTTTTACAATCGTTGTGATCAGGCTGGTATTTATATGATGGCTGAAACCAACTTAGAATCACATGGTTCTTGGCAGAAAATGGGTGAAGTTGAGCCTTCTTGGAATGTGCCCGGCTCATCGGATCAATGGGAAGCAGCCGTTTTAGACCGCGCTAAAAGTAATTTTGAGTTATTTAAAAATCATCCCTCAGTTTTATTTTGGTCATTGGGTAACGAATCATACGCCGGCAGTGTCTTAGCGAAAATGAATGAGTACTATAAACAAAAAGATTCGACACGTTTAGTTCATTATGAAGGTGTTTTCCGTGCGCCTGAATACAAAGATGTCATTTCAGATGTTGAAAGTCGGATGTATGCAACACCAGCCGAAATTAAAGACTATCTAGAAAATTCACCACAAAAACCATTTATCTTGTGTGAGTATATGCATGATATGGGTAATTCATTGGGCGGGATGAAATCATATATTGATTTATTACAACAATATGAATCCTATCAAGGTGGTTTCATCTGGGACTTTATCGATCAAGCATTGTTAGTTGAAGATCCCGTCACAGGTCAAAATGAGTTGCGTTATGGTGGCGATTTTGATGATCGACCATCTGATTATGCATTTTCGGGTGATGGACTCGTTTTTGCCACACGTAATGAAAAACCAGCAATGCAGGAGGTAAAATACTATTATGGCACAGATAAATAAGCAGTTAACTGTCATTTACGGAGATGTCACACTCGGTTTAAAAGGAAATGATTTTCATTATATTTTCTCCTATCAAACGGGTGGCCCAGAATCTTTTAGAATTCAAGGTAAAGAGTGGCTTTATCGCTCACCAAAACCGACTTTTTGGCGTGCAACAACGGATAACGATCAGGGGAGTCAGTTTCCAGTAAAGTCAGGGATGTGGTTGGCCGCTGATCAATTCAGTAATTGTCAATCAGTTAAAGTTGCTATTAATGGTAAACCAATTGCGTTACCGATTGCACCAGAAAATAATCGTTACACTAACCATGAAGTCGCTGAAAAAGTGGCTATAAGTTATATCTATAACACACTGACTGTGCCGCAAACGCAAGTGACGGTCACTTATACTGTTGAAGCAACCGGAAAAATGAATGTTGCAGTTTCATACCAAGGAAAAGCTGGATTACCCTCATTACCTGTTTTTGGGTTGCGATTTATTATGCCCACACCAGCGACTCGTTTTTGTTACCAAGGATTATCAGGAGAAACTTATCCAGATAGAATGGCCGGAGGAATTCCAGGCCGATATGAAGTTCAAGGGTTACCAGTGACACCATACTTAGTTCCGCAAGATTGTGGTGTGCATATGCAAAATGATTGGGTAACTGTTTATCGACAGTCTGTTCTGGATAATCGTATGCAACAGGCTTCTGAAACGGGTTTAACATTCAGTGCGGTTGATCAACCAATTGCGTTTAGTTGTTTACCTTATACAGCTGAAGAATTAGAAAATGCGACACATCATAGCGAATTACCAGCGGAACATCGTACCGTTTTATCGATTCTAGGCGCCGTTCGAGGTGTTGGTGGTATTGATAGTTGGGGTAGTGATGTTGAGGATGACTATCAAATTGATGCGATGAAGGATATTGCTTACCAATTTAATATCACATTTGATTAATTTGCCTATCTACCATAACTATAGTAGACTGTAAATAATTAATAAACAGGGAGTGTGAAGTGCATTGGTAAATACAAATCGTTAATCGAATAACTGTCGACTAAACAAGGGACGAAGTGTGTCTTTTTATGCATGTTGACTATTCAAACGGTTTGCAATATCAATTCTTTTTCACATCTGAAAGAACCACTTTTTTTGATGGATAACGATTGAAGAGCATATAACTGTATGCTCTTTTTTTGTAGAATCAAATGGATAGTTTAGCGGTCGACCTCACAAAGAAATGAGGTAATTACTATAGGAACAATACAAATTAAACAATTAAGTTTTCAATATGATGGACAATTAGCACCAATTTTTAAAAATGTTGATTTACAATTAGATGCCAGCTGGAAGTTAGGTCTAATTGGTAGAAATGGTCGCGGAAAAACGACTTTATTTAGAATTTTACAAAATCAATTACAGTACCAAGGAAAGATTAGAACAGATTTAGAATTTCAGTATTTTCCTCAAACAGTTGTTAAACCAGAAGAGTCAGTGTGGCTGGTTATCAAGAGTATCACAGACTTACAAGACTATGATCAGTGGCAAATTTTAATCGAATTAGATAAACTTGGACTATCTGAAAAATTATTGACGGAACCATTTAATCAATTAAGTCCAGGACAGCAAACTAAGATATTATTAGCCAGCTTATTTGTTGGCGAAGGTAAATTTCAATTAATAGATGAACCGACTAATCATTTAGATGAAAACGGTCGAAAAATTATTTCTGATTATCTAAGACAAAAACAAGGATTTATTTTAATCAGTCATGATCGTTATTTTTTAAATAATATTATTGATCATGTTATTTCAATTGATCGCGCTAAAATCAGTCAATTTAAGGGTAATTATAATACGTGGGCTGACGAAAATACGTCACGAAATAATTGGGAATATAATGAAAAAGAAAAATTACAACATGATATTAAACGATTAGAAGGTGCTTCACGGAAAAAATCGGGTTGGGCTAATCAGACTGAGGCGAAAGTATCTGGTGCGACAGACAGAGGATTTATTAGCCACAAGGCAGCTAAATCTATGAAACGGGTACTAAGTATTAAAAAACGTGCCGATAAAGCAGTAGAAGAGAAAAAATCTTTACTTAAGAATATTGATGTGGCAGATCTTTTAACGTTGAATTTTGAAAAATTAGTGTCAGATAAGACTTTACTAGAGGTAATTGGCTTATCAGCATTTCGTAAACAATTGCCGGTAAATAAACCGGTAGATTTTAAATTAAAGATGGGAGAGCGCGTTATTCTTCAGGGTGAAAATGGTTCTGGTAAATCGAGCGTTATCGCTGCTATACTAGGTCAATTAAAGTATCAAGGGCAATACAAATTTGCAACACCTTTAAAAGTGAGCTGGTTACCGCAAAATTTTGATGGTTTATCTGGTTCTTTACAAGAATTCGCTGCAGAAAAAAATGTTTCTTATTCTTTAATGTTGGATACATTAAGAAAACTTGGTTTTGAACGTTATGAATTTGATAAAGATATCAGTCAAATGAGCATGGGCCAAAAGAGAAAAGTGGCTTTGAGTCGTTCGTTGGTTGAACCAGCAAATATATATATTTGGGATGAGCCACTTAATTATCTAGATGTTATCACGCGTCAACAAATTCAAGATGTTATTCTGGCTTTTCAACCACCGATGTTAATCATTGATCATGATAAAGAATTCGTTGAAAAGGTTGGAACAAAATTCGTTGAGATTGAACATTATTAGTGAATGGTTAATTAAAGGCATCCAATTTATACGTCTATTGATATCAAGATAGTCGTAATGATATACTGTTAAGAGCATAGTTATTTTAACTGTATACTGATTAGCGGGGCATACAGAATTAAAATCGACGTAAGTTGAATAATAAAAGATCAACTTTATTTGAAGGCATGTATTCATAATATGAATCTTTAACTTTGAAAGAAATTGTTAATTAATAGAGCAAGGAGGAAACATTAATGGCTGATAAAGCAAAGACTGATAGAGATAAAATGCTAGAAATTATCAAAAAGAAACAAACTGATGGCGGAAACTTCAATAAGAAGGCTACTGCTAGAAATGATCGTACTAAAATGCGTAAGGGTCCTAAGATTTTTAAATAGAGGTTTAGACTTAGCTCAGATAAATATCTGGGCTATTTTTTTAATCATTAAAATCTAGCATACTTTTACTGAATCAATTCCAATATATCTGCAGTAACTTCTTCAGCTGTAGCAGGACTACCACTACTAATCCATTGCAACATCGTTCGTAGAACGCCACCAAGAATGAACGTTTTTTGAGTATTATTTAGCCGACTGATACTAGGCGTATCTTTAAGAATCTTTTCAAAATAAGTATAAAAAGAATCTTCCAATAAATAAACAATATCATTTTTAATTAGGATATCCATAAATTCAGAATCATTATGCCAATAGTTAAAAGCTAGCTTGAAAATGTTTTTCAAACTAATTTCTGTTTGATTGGACTTGAGTTCGGCGTAAAACTGGTCAAATAAGTAATCGGACCGAGTTAGTAAAATCGCGTCCTTATTTTCAAAATTACGATAGAAAGTCAGCCGGGCAACTCCGGCTTTTTTTGTGATTTCAGTTATTGTGATTTCTTGATAAGATTTTATTTTTAATAAGTCAATTAAAGAATCAATAATCAAATTTTTACTTAATTTTGCTTGGTTATTTTCCGTCATTTTTTATATCTCCTTGAAGTGTAACAAATAACACGATTTTGTATCTTGTAAATCACGCGATAAATGATTAATATAAGTGTAACAAATGTAACACTTATAGCAAGAAAGATAAATGACACTTGAAGTATTTTATATAAAGTCATTAAAGTCGGAAAATTTATTAAACTAATTAAAAGAGGTTATTGAACATGAAAAAAATTTGTATTATATTTGATCATCCCTACACTGCAGACGCTGGATACAATGAATTGCACAATAGGAGTTATTCAGCGGCATTACTAGTTAGTGCTAAAGCAGCGTATGAAAAAGAGGGCTGTATTGTGGACGTAATTGATTTGCATAAAGATGGGTTTGATCCTGTAATGCACCAAGAAGACCTAATATCTTGGCGTAAGAAGATACCAACGGATTCTATGACGGCGAATTATCAAGAACGCCTCATGGCTGCAGATGAGCTTGTCTTTATTTTTCCAATCTGGTGGGAATCTATGCCAGCTATGATGAAGGGATTCTTTGACAAAGTTATTGCTAAAGGGATTCTTTATACAGAGCAGGAAAATAAAAAATTATTTAAAAATGAGATGGTTCATTTAAAGAAAGTTAAAATGGTTACAACTATGTCAACACCAGGTTGGATTTATCGAACTATCTTTGGAAATCCTGTGACTAAAATGGTATTTAGGGGAACATTCCGGAAGATGGGGTTTAACCAGTTGAAATGGTTTAACTTTGCTGCAGTTCAAGGAATGAAACTTGAAAAACGACAACAGTTGTTGAAGAAGTTTGAAAATAATATTGTGAAGTAAGAGGGTTCAACCTGATTGGGTAAATACAATTAGGTTGGCTCTTTTTTAATATCACTAGAACCGAATCTTTTGAATTTAGTTCAGTTAATTTAAGTAGTATAATACAATTGAATTATTAAGGAAGAAAAGGGCGTCAAATAGTGAATGGAGGGGCAAAATGATGACAGAACATGAAAAATTATTGGCAGGTCAAGATTATGATTATCGCGACCCAGAATTACAGGGTATGATTGCGGCGGGTAAAGAATTAGTCACTATAATCAATACGACAACTGACCTAGAGAAAAGAGCAACAGCAATTCACGAGTTGTTAGGGAAATCTGGGGAAGGACTCGTTATTAATGGTCAATTTAATACAGTTTATGGTAAACATATCACTGTTGGTGATGATGTTTTTATTAACGGTAATTGTACATTTCAAGATTCAAACAAAATCACATTAGGAGATCGTGTCATTGTCGCGCCAGACACGAAGTTATATTGTGGTGAACATGCATTAGATGCAACAAAACGTTTTGGAAAAAGACAAGATGGTAGTCGTTATTTAATTACTTATACTAAACCAATTACAATTGGAAACGATGTGTGGATAGGTGGAAATGTCACGATTATTGGTGGCGTTCATATTGGGGATAATGTGATTGTAGCAGCTGGTGCAGTGGTGACAAAAGATGTTCCTGACAATACAGTAGTGGGCGGCGTGCCCGCCAAAGTTATCAAACAATTAGAGCCATTAAAATAAGAAAATTTTTATATTAGGTGAGAGGAATGAGCAGGCTATTTTAGCATTTTTGCCTAGTATTAGATAATCAGCTAAATTAAAGAAACCTAAATTAGGTTGTAGGAGGGAAAAGTTAATGACAAGTATTGATGTTTTTGCACACGTTTTACCACCACATTTTTATAACGAGATGTTAGCTATTCAGCCGAACTTGCCAGAAAAAATGCCATTTATTAAACATCCCATATTGATTGATATTGAACAAAGACGCCTATTACGGAACAGAAATGTCCAACAAGTTATCTCAGCAGTCAACGTGAATCCTGAGGACTACGTAGGGCCAGAACAAGCAGCGGCATTATGCTGGCAAGCTAATAACGAAATAATTGAAATGGTTCAACAAAATGCAGACTTGTTTAAAGCGGGTATTGCAATGATACCTCTAAATAACATCGATGAAGCAACACGTATTATAAAAGAACAAGTGCTAAAAAATTCAGAATTAGTTGGCATTCAGTTATTTACGCGTGCCCTTGGAAAAAGTATTGCTGCAAAGGAATACCGGGTTATTTTTGAAATGGCTGCACAATTAAATATCCCAATTCTGTTACACCCAATTTTTGATGATCGTAAACCAGACAATAATATTATTTTTAGTTGGGAATATGAACTAGCGCAAGCAATGTTGCAATTAGTACAGTCAGGAATTTTTAATGACTATCCTACACTTAAAGTAATTGTTCATCATGCTGGGGCAATGGTGCCTTATTTTGCTGAACGAATTAACCATATTCTATCACCAGAACAGGCAGCTGATTTTAAACGTTTCTATGTAGATACTGCATTATTGGGCAATCCTAAAGCATTAGGGTTAGCAATTGATTATTATGGTGTTAGCCACGTACTGTTTGGAACTGATGCACCGTTAGGGATTGCGCCAGCTGGAGCAACGGATGCCATAATTGAAGCTTTAGATCAGTTGAATCTTTCGAAAGATGATCGAGCCCTGATTAATTATGGAAATTATAATCGTTTGATGGGATTGGGTGAATAAATGATAGAACTTAAGAATGCCCCATTATTAAGACTATTCAAACTTAAAATTAAGCTATCTGATCGTGAAAGATTTGAAAAAGCAGGGATGATTAATTTAACGACCTCAATTCAGCAAGAAAAAGGAACTTTGGCGATGTACAGTGTACATTTGGATGAGGCGGGTACTGAAAATATTGTGATTGAATCTTATCAAGACGAAGATCAATATCAAAAACATGCAAATTCGGCTCAATTTAAAATGTTTAGTAATATCGCATCTCAGGCAGTAATTGAAAAATCGATGATTAATTTATCCCCAGAATTACTGTTAGAAAAAACAACAGCCTTGCATGAATTGAAGCCTGACAGAGCTATACTCAAAGTAACAAGTATTGAAATAGAGCCGAATAGGGTTAAAGAATTTAGAGAAGTTTCATTGAATACTATGAAACAATCATTTGAAAATGAAGCAGGACTCTTAGTGACATACATTGCTTCTGTAGATGGAGATTTAAATCAATGGATTTTCGTTGAAATTTACCGGAGTGACGAGGATTACCAAGCTCATTTACAAACAATGAATTTTAAAAAATATGTAACAGAGACGAAAAAAATGGTGCTTAATAAACGAATAGAGACACCTGTAGCAGATGTTTTAGTTAATCAGGGTGGATTATTTTTTGAAAAATGAAGATAGAGCGGTAATCAAGTTAGTCGATTACAGTGCTATCTTTTTAATTTTCCGTAAACAAAAGAGGTGCTGATAAATTTTATCAGCACCTCTTATTAATAATCGAGTATCAATATAATTTAACCCCAGCGATTTGATTTTCTGGGTAAAACCATTAAAATAAAGAACCAAATACTACCGACTAATGGAACGAATTGGATTAAAATCCACCAACCAGAACGATCAGTATCATGTAAACGACGAACTGAAACAGCAAAGTTTGCAATCCAGACGATAAACATAACAATATTTCGACTTGTCATAAAAGTAAGTTCACTAAAATTATAAATCGAATCGATAGGATGGCCAACGAGTGACGTATAAAAATAAATAATAATTGCTCCTAGAATACTATTAATAATCGTAGGCCACCAATAGTCTGATCTATTCGATGTGTCAGAAAAATTAAAAATATTTTCCCAGAAATTTTTGTATGATTGAACCATATGCTTAATCCTCCTTTTTAAAACGTTTTATTTAGTTAAAAGACATCGTTAGATTATTAAATTAGTTAATCTGACGATGTTTATTTAATTATAGTATAAATAAATAGAAATTTATATTGATATGCTTGGTGCCAGAAATAATCAGCTAGTTGACTTAAGAAAATAATTATTATATTATGAAGTTAACTTCACATGAAGTATATTTCATATTGAAAGGTGTTCATTATGCAAAATAAAGTTAAAGAATACAGAACTAAGCTTGAATTAACACAGGAACAGTTAGCTGAGAAAGTTCAAGTTTCTAGTCGAACAATTATCTCACTTGAAAAAGGTAAATATAAGCCATCTATAATGTTGGCCTATCGTTTGAGTTTATTGTTTGATTGTCAGATTGAAGCGTTATTTCAGCTAAAGGAAAATTTAGAGATGGAGGAGAATTAAAATGAAAATCTATAGTTATCGACATTTTTTTGTAGGTTTATTTTTTATGTTTGTGGGGATTGCCTCAATTTGGATAATGAACTTAGATTTTAAAGATGCTTTTGATTGGTCAAAATTGATTAGATCATTTATTAATGTTGTCTTATCATTTGGAATTGCGGCCTATCAATTTTATATAACTTTTTCTAAAAAAGGACTGAAAGAAGAACAGCTGGAGAATGTGGATGAACGAAATAAGTTAATTGATCAGTCTGTGAACGCAATGATTGGAAAAATTATGAATAGCATGATTTTAATTCTAGCGTTTGGGTTTATCATTTTGTGGGCATTTCTAAAAGTAAGTACGTTATTATGGATTGGTGCACTACTTTTCTTTTTGTATACGAATATAATAATCATTTCAATAATATTAGCGATATACTACGAGAAAAAGCTTTAATAATAGAGGCGTAACAGGTTAGGAGATTTTTGGCATGAAGAAAAATATGTTAATATCAATCGGTTTTTTGATGGTAGTTTTTTTAGGTATCTTAGGATTTAAAACATTAATTCAAGTTAAAGATACACAACCGGCTAGTTGGGCAGAAATCAGTCGAATTCAACCGACAGAAAATATAAAATTAACCCAAAAATACAAAATTAACGCAGGAACAAATGGCTTACCAGTCCAAGCAAAAATAGTCGTCGGTGGTGATGCTATATTACCGCATAAAAATTATGCTACACCCGCTGATTGGACCATTAAAAAAGGGTCCAAAGATGCATCAAATATGAAAGTTGTATTTAATCTTAAAAATTCGAAAGTACGTGGCACTAAGGTACAATTAAATACGTCAGATGCGTATTCTGGAGGACCAATGCCTGCCACGGTTCCAATTGAGATTGGACAAATTCAAGGCAAATTACAAGAAGAATATGGTCATTTTAAGGAAACGGCAACTATTGAAATTGGAGATAACACTTGGTATCTAAGCGTTATCCTTGAACCTAAAGTTAATTCAATTCACTATCTTTATTATCGAATTGAAGACACAAGTAGTGTTAGTGATTCGACAATTGTCGTTGATTATATGACTAAACTTAGGGCAGCTCAACAAAATCCCGCGGGACTAATGAATGATTTGGGTGATGTTGAAGCGGTCATTAAAACACTTTCTAAAACATCTGTGGCGTCTTAACCTATGCTATAATTTAAAGACATAGAATTATCTGAGAAAATGAGCAAAGAGAAAGGATTATATGAATCCACAATCAGTTTTAAAAGAAAAATTTGGGTACGACAATTTTCGCCAAGGTCAAAAAGAAGTTATTGATCGTATTCTAACGGGTGAAGATGTTTTAGCTATTATGCCTACAGGCGGCGGAAAATCGCTATGTTACCAAATTCCAGCACTTATATTAGATGGACTAACGTTAGTGATATCTCCTTTAATTTCTTTAATGAAGGATCAAGTTGATGCTTTAAATGAAAATGGCATTCCAGCAACCTTTATCAATAGTACGCTAGATTACACGGAGGTTCGTGAACGCTTTAATCAAGCTGCTCGTGGTGAAGTTAAGTTACTTTATGTGTCACCAGAACGATTAGATTCTGATGGTTTTATGGCAGATTTAGCGGAATTAAGAATTGATCTTGTCGCTATTGATGAAGCGCACTGTATCTCACAATGGGGGCACGATTTCCGTCCTAGTTATTTACGCTTAACGGAAACGATTCAACGTTTGAATTCGAATCCGACGATTATTGCATTAACAGCGACAGCGACAACTCAAGTAGCTGCGGATATTATGCAACGATTATCGATTATACATGAAGTTAAAACTGGGTTTTCACGTGAAAATTTAGCCTTCCAAGTCGTTAAAGATCAAAATAGTGATCGTTTCTTACTCGAGTATTTAAAGGGACAGAAACAACAATCTGGTATTATTTATGCAAGTACGCGTAAAGAAGTCGAACGGTTAACGAAATTAATAAAAAAAGCTAAGATTAAAGTGGCGATGTATCACGGCGGGTTGCAAGAAGATGAACGTCGTCAGAATCAGGAAGACTTCTTGTACGATCGTGTTCAGGTAATGATTGCGACGAATGCATTTGGGATGGGAATTGATAAAAGTAATGTTCGATTTGTAATCCATGATCAGATACCTGGTAGTTTAGAAGCTTATTATCAAGAAGCCGGACGTGCTGGACGAGATGGCTTGCCAAGTGAAGCAATTTTACTTTTTAATTTAAAAGATGTTCAGATTCAACATTTTTTCATTGACCAATCTGAAATGGATGATGTTAATAAAAAACATGAGTATTTAAAATTACAAGAAATGACGCAATACGCAAACACGCAACAGTGTTTACAACAGACAATTGTGAATTATTTTGGCGATGAAGCACCAGAATGTGGCCGTTGCGGCAATTGCTTGGATACACGAGATGCACAAGATATTTCGATTGATGCCCAAAAGGTTTTATCATGTGTAAAACGGATGGGTGAACATTTTGGTAAAGGGTTAGTCGCACAAGTTTTAACAGGTTCAAAAGTCCAAAAGGTGATGCAGTTTAGATTTGATGAATTACCTACGTATGGACTGATGAAAGATCAATCGCAGAAGGAAGTTTCTGGATTGATTGATTATTTAGTTGCGTCAGGTTTTTTACAGGCTTCAAGCGGCCAATATCCGGTTCTGCAACTTGCTGCAGAAGGAGTTGGCGTCTTAAAAGGTGAAACTAAAGTTACACGTAAAATGGCTGTAAAAGTTAAACAAGCATTACCTGAAGATAATGAACTATTTGAAGAATTAAGACAATTACGTCGCGAATTAGCAGAGGAACAAGGTGTACCGCCATTTGTTATCTTCTCTGATAAAACGTTATATTCAATGTGTGAGGTTATGCCGGAAACGTTAACTGATATGTTGGATGTTAAAGGTGTTGGTGAAAGTAAATTGGAAAAATATGGTGAGTTGTTCTTAGATATATTAAACGCAGAAGATTAAATTCTTGAAGGAGAGTTCATATGACAATTTATGAGTATTGGCAAGCATTTAAAAAGGCAAATAAAATTGAACATGATAATTATGATGCATGGTCATTTGGCGTCACTAAGAAAGAAACGTTAGAATTAGGTAAATTAGTTTTAGATGGTCTTAAAACAGGGACATCGTCAGCTTATAATTTATATTTTGATGAAGAACCTTTACCAAAAGTTGGCGATTACAATGTCATTGTTGATTATAAAGATAATCCAATGGCGATTACGAAAACAATAAAAGTTTATGTGACACCATTTAACGAAGTTACAGAAGAGCATGCTTTTCTTGAAGGCGAAGGCGATAGAAATTTAGCTTATTGGCGAAGTGTTCATCAATCTTTTTTTGAAGAAGAATTAGAAAGTGTTAATAAGACATTTGATGAGACAATGCCAGTGGTTTGTGAGGAATTTGAATTAGTTTTTCCGATTGAAACAACGGAGGTTTAAGCAAATGAAAATCGAACACGTTGGTTTATGGGTAGAAAATCTTGAAGCAATGCGTGATTTTTATGTGACTAATTTTAAGGCAACTTTTGGTGTGCGTTATGACAATGGGACTAAAGGATTTTCGTCATACTTTTTGAGCTTTCCAGATGGTCAAGCAAGATTAGAAATTATGACGAGAACGGATATTACAGATCGCTATCCTGATGGATTTGGTTATGCACATTTAGCCTTTTCTGTTGAGAATCATGTGACCGTTGATCAAATGGTGATTGATTTTAAAAAATCTGGAATAGAAGTTGTTAGTGGCCCTCGGACAACAGGGGATGGCTATTATGAAGCAGTCATTTTGGACCCTGAAGGAAACAAAATTGAACTTGTAGGTTAAAAAATAAGATTGAATCACGAGAAGGTCACCCCGGAAATGGGGTGACCTTTTTGAGTTTGAAATTTAATTTGGTGCATACTGTATGAGTCGGCTATAATTAATGAAAACGGTTAAATAGAAATGGAGATAAGAACAATGAATTTTGGAATTATTGGTTACGGTAATATTGCAAAGCGATTTTATGAAAGTATTCGATATACAAAAAATGGACAAGTTACAGCAATTGGATCAAAGTCATTATTTAATGACGATGTGTTTAAAGCGAATAATCCAGATATAACCATTTATGATTCATATCAAGCTCTTTTAGGCGATGATTCGATTGATGGCGTTTATATCGCATTGCCACATATGTTGCATAAAGAGTGGTCACTAAAGGCGTTGAAGCTAAATATTCCGGTATTTTGTGAAAAACCGGCTGTACTAACAACGACAGATATGAAAGAAATTGAATTAGCTTCAAGTGAAAATCAAACCTTATTTGTTGAAGCGTTTAAAACAAAATTTAACATCGGTATGGATCATTTAAAACAAGATTTAGCTTCAATCGGACCCATCCAAACCATGTCAGCTAACTTTTGTTCTAATGCCATTCCATCTCAAAAAGCAACTTCATATTTACTTCAAAAAGGACAGGGTGGTGCTTTGAACGATATCGGTACTTATCCAATTGGTTTTGTGTTAGAAATTTTAGGTTCAGATATTTCGCATATTGAATCAAAATTAGACATGCATAATGGGATTGATGAAAAATTTTCAGCAACGATACATTTTGAAAAAGGCGCTCAGGCACTCATTGAAGGCGCAATAAATGAAGCTAAACCGCGAGTTGCGATTATTGTTGGGCAACAAGGTCGTATCGTTATTCCAATGTATAATCGAATTGAAAAATATACGATTGAATTAAATGATGGACAAAAAATTAATCGGGACTATAGTATCGTTGGAGATGATATGACGCTTGAAATTCAAGCTTTTATTAATCTAGTTGAAATTGGTGCAAAGACTTGTGAGCGACATAGCCTACAGGATACGTTTAATATTATTCAGGTTATTGAAAAAATAAGGCAAGGTGAGTAAGCCTTTAAACTAACTTTGACAGCGCTTACTATATTTGATATACTTAATTTGTCAAATAAGGGCTGTAACTGATTCGATCAGGCATTACCTATTGATAACTATTTGTTTAGTTATCAATAGGTAATTTTTTTGAAAAAAACTAGTAAAACCTCTATTTGAAATAGTTCACAGATACATAAGTTAAACAAAAAACTTTGAAGGAGTGTATTAATATGTATAAAACAGATTATCCAAAAGGGTTTAAAAAAGGTTTCTTATGGGGTGGCGCAACAGCTGCAAACCAAGTTGAAGGTGGCTGGGATTTAGATGGCAAAGGGATGACTACTGCTGAAGTTATTCGTAAATCTGAAAAAAGAACAGAAATGAATCTTGGTTCTGTCACAATGAAAGTCATTGAAGAAGCGATGGACGATAAAACCACTGACCATTATCCAAAACGTCGTGGGATTGATTTCTATCATAATTATAAAGAAGATATTAAATTATTTGCAGAAATGGGTTTTAAAACATACCGGATGTCTATGGCATGGGCACGAATTTTTCCAAATGGTAATGAAACGGAACCCAATGAAGCTGGGTTAGCATTTTATGACCGCGTTTTTGATGAGTTAGCTAAGTATGATATTGAACCTGTTGTCACATTATCGCATTATGAAATGCCACTTGATTTGACAGTTAAACAAAATGGGTGGGTAAGCCGTGACACAATTGCTAGTTTTACACATTACACGGACGTTGTACTTAACCGTTTTAAAGATAAGGTTAAATATTGGTTAACGTTTAACGAAATTAATGTTAGCTCATTTGGTTTCATGGAAACGGGTGCTGTTGACAGTGAATTAACACAGAGAGAACAATTACAAATTCGGTATCAAGCTGTTCATCACCAATTTATCGCAAGTGCTTTGGTAGTTGAACAAGCACGGAAAATTAATCCTGATTTTGTGGTAGGTTGTATGCTTGCTAGAATGCAAACTTATCCATCAACGCCTAATCCAGCAGATGTTCGTGCCGCTCAAGAAAATGATAATTTAAACTTGTTCTTCACCGATGTTCAAGTCCGCGGCGAATACCCTGAATACATGAACCGCTATTTCAAAGAAAATGATGTTCATATTGTGATGGAGCCAGGGGATGAAGCTATTCTTAAAATGGGCAAAGTTGCGTTCCTTAGTTTTAGTTATTATATGTCAACGGTCACTTCAGCTGGCAAAACGGGTGATACATCGTTAGGAAATATGATTAATGGTGAAAAAAATCCTTACTTAGAAACAAGTGACTGGGGTTGGCAAATTGATCCCATTGGATTAAGAATCACATTGAATGCAATGTGGGATCGTTACCGTGTGCCACTATTTATTGTTGAAAATGGAATTGGGGCCCTAGATAAGTTAGGCGATGATGGCAAAGTTCATGATGACTATCGCATTAAGTATCTTGAAGAACATATCATTCAAATGAAAGAAGCTGTTATGGATGGTGTTGATTTAATGGGGTACACAATGTGGGGCTGCATTGATTTAATTAGCGCATCAACTTCAGAAATGAGTAAACGTTATGGGTTCATTTATGTTGATCAAGATGACGATGGAAATGGCTCATTGAAACGTTACAAGAAAGATAGTTTTGATTGGTATAAACAAGTTATTGAGACAAATGCTAGTGATATATAAAGGGAGATAATATGATGAATTTAGATGAAATAAAGAATGGGTTAGTTGTTTCTTGTCAGGCACTAGAAGGTGAACCATTATTTAGTTCATTTATCATGGGGAGAATGGCCCTTGCAGCTGAGATGGGTGGTGCTGTGGGGATACGAGCAAATTCAGTTTCTGATATTGTAGAAATTAAAAAACAAGTAAAATTACCGTTGATTGGCATAATCAAACGAGATTATGCAGATTCAGAAGTCTATATTACAGCAACGATGAAAGAAGTAGATGAATTACTGGAAACTGACGCTGAGATTATTGCATTAGATGCAACGGTTAGACAACGGCCTCATAATGAAAAGGTAACTGATTTAGTCAATAAAATTCATGAAGGAAATAGATTAGCCATGGCAGATATTTCTAATTATGAAGAAGGCGTTATGGCTGAAAAAAATGGATTTGATATGGTTTCTACAACGATGTCAGGATATACAGAATATACGGACGAAAGGGATAGCCCAGATTTTGATTTACTAGAAAAGTTAATTAAAAATCTTAAAATCCCTGTTATTATGGAGGGTCATACAACGACTCCAGAAGAAGTTAAGAGAGCATTTGATATTGGCGCATTTTCGGCAGTTGTCGGTGGCGTTATTACAAGACCTAAACAAATAACACAACTATTTGTTGATAAAATAAGTTAAATAAATCTTCTAATGATTGATGAACAGCGAATATGCTGTGAATTGTTATTAGAAGATTTTTCTGTAATAATAGGGTTAAAATTTACTCTAATTAAAATTAATCCAATTCAATTAATGTTAATAAAATAGCTTTATTTTACTGTGTTTATAGAAAATAAATTTCTATTTAACAAATCATGACATAAGTGGTATTCTTATAACATGATAAAAACTGAGAGAGAAAAGATGTCAGATGGTGAACCGTATGAGCAGTTGGATCCTGAACTAGTTGAACGACGAGAACTGATTCGGAGAAAACTGCGGACAATTAACCAGCTTGACGATAATAAGCAACAAAATACAAATATTAAAGCATTATTGGCTGATTCCGGTGAAGACTTTTGGGCCGAAACGGGAATCGAATTTGATTATGGATTTAATATTCATATCGGAAATCACTTTTATGCGAACTACCATTTAACGATGTTGGACACTTGTCCAATCACAATTGGTGATCATTGTTACATTGGACCAGACGTTGGATTTTACACGCCAGTACACCCCTTATCTGCAAAATTACGTGATGCGGATGTTGAAATGGGTAAACCAATTACGGTTGGTGATAGTGTCTGGATGGGTGGACACGTCACGATTTTACCAGGAGTTACGATTGGTAATCGAGTCGTTGTCGGCGCTGGATCTGTGGTCACAAAATCGTTTGGTGATGATCTCGTAATTGCGGGTAACCCGGCACGAATTATTCGTTATCTAGATGATAACGGTGACGTGAGTCCAGGTAAGTGATTCGATAGAATATTATAATTTACGTTATGAGTATTTGTATAAGATAGCAAAGCTAACAAGCACGCTGTGCAGATATCCCTAGTGGAGAAACTGTATCAGTGTGCTTTTTTTGTGCAATTAAAAGCAGAATTATCGGAGTGAGTACGGCGATGAATTAAAGATCGTGCTCTAAAATTTAGGAGGAAATTTTTATTTTAGAAAAACAGAATATCGACAAAAAAATGTTTTTACCGACTGTGGCATTATTTATTTTAGTATCAGTTGGATTATTACTCGGTGGGTCTGGTTTGAAGGCAGAATTAGGTTCAATAATGGATGCTATTACGGCCCACTTGAGTTGGGCTTACCTTGGTATCTATATTCTCAATTTTGTTTTCTTTTTATATATTGCATTAAGCCATTATGGCAAAATTACATTGGGTAATAAAGGCGAAAAGCCGGCATACAGTGATTTTAAATGGGGTAGTATGGTATTTGCGACGGCCATTGATGCCAGTATTTTAATGCTTAGCATGGTTGATCCACTTCGCTACGTGCAACAACCTTTGTTTGGTGCTAAAGCGATGTCTCCTGCTAATTATCAAAATGCTCACATGTTAGGTCAATTTGATTGGGGTCCAATGGCGTGGATGATGTTTGCATCTTCAGCTGTAATTATTTCATACGTTATGTACGTTAAAAAAGCGAAAGTTATGTGTGTTAGTGATGTGATTCCTATGTTAAAAGGGGATCAGCCTTATAAAAAAATCTTACGAAAAATAATTGATTTTCTTGTCGTTTTCGGTATTATGGGCGGTGTTGGTTCATCAGTTGGGATGGAAATACCTGTATTATCAAAAATTATCGCAACATTAACGGGAGTCCAAGATACAATACTTTTAAAATTAGCATTATTTGTTGTCCTGTTCAGCATTTTCACGTTAACCATGTTTAAAGGAATTAAGGGTGGGATTGATCGATTGAGTTCAGCTCATATTTGGACAGCCATTGGCTTTTTGTTAATTGTTCTGTTAGTTGGACCAACGGTTTATATTTTGAAGTCAGAAGGTAACAGTCTTGTACTGATGGTTACTCAGTTTGTAGCAATGAGTACAGGGACAGCTTCAGGATTAGGTCATGCGATTGACCCTGTTAAATCGGAAACTATTTTCTATTGGGGTTGGTGGTTAACTTTCATGCCATTCATGGGCTTATTCATTGCTAGAATTTCGCGTGGACGAACGATTCGTCAGGTGATATTAGGGATGCTTGCGTATGGTGCTTTAGGATGTATGAGTTTCTACGCAATCTTAGGTGGTTATTCACTCTATTTACAACAAAGTGGAGCTGCTGATTTAATTCATACACTGAATGTATATGGTCAAGCTGCAGCAATTGCACAAGTTATTTCAACATTGCCATTTAAATACGTAATGTTAGTTATCTATGCGATTTCATGTTTTATCTTCTTAGCAACGACGATTTCATCATCTGCATTTATCGTGTCGTCGTTTACTAGTACAAAACTCAAACCGACAGAGCAACCAAGTTTGTTTAACCGCTTGGTTTGGATGGGAATTTTCATGTTATTCTCATTTGGTATCGTCTTCGTTGGTGGTTTTAAAACAATCCAAGCTATCTGTTTATTAGCTGGGTTCCCATTAATTTTTGTGTCACTGTTATTGATTATTTCAACGTGGCAGTACTTAGCCGAAGATCGTTCAACGGAAAGTGCTCATGATTCATTGGTTAAAATTTTTGGAAAATTAAAGAAGAACTTAGTTTCTTATCAACATGTGATACATGATAGTAATAATTAAATATAAAGAGGCCACTCCGTTATTATGGAGTGGCTTTTTAGTACCCATTTTTAGTATTATGTTATAACCTACGCTGTTCCCAATTAAAAAGAGACGTAAGTCTTACCTTAGAGCCTTCTAAATCTATCAATATTAAAATCTAAATATTTGAAAAATATGAAATAAAAACATATGATAATATAGATAATAAATTGATACAGACTAATAAAAACCATAACTAAATAAAAGAGGGTAACTAAATGAACTTTGAAGATGATATTCCAACAATTACGACTACGGAACTTGACCTATTATTAGCACAAAAGCCACAGATTATTGATGTTCGAGAAGATGACGAGTTTGCTGAAGGCCATATTCCTGGGTCAATTAATATTCCGTTAGATGAAGTTGACGATTATGAATTAACAGGTAAAGCATATATTATTTGTCGATCAGGACGTCGTAGTGCACAAGCTGCAGATATCCTATTTGAAAAAGGTTATGATGTTGTTGATGTATATGGCGGAATGCTTAGCTGGCAAGGTTCAACAGTTACAGGTAGTTAAACGTTTTCAGTGATAACATATTTTTATTAAAATCGGGGACGTATTACTTGTGTATACGCCTCTTTTTACATTATAATAAGTCAAATAAACATTTATGTATTAGAAATCAATAATTTTTTGCTTTATTTTGGGTGGGAACTAAGGCGATCTATAACTAGGAGGGTCAAAATGATTGAGTTAAGTGGGACTTTCAACAAATTAAATCAGTTGTTGAGCTTGTATGGGAAACAAGATGGACTAATGAACATTAAACAATTGGGGACAATTGATACTTATTATCTAAATGCGATCGAACAGTTGAACAGTCCAACAATTGGACGCGTTTCAAAATTGTTGAATCAATCAACGCCAAATACGAATTACCATTTGAAAAAATTAATCACATTAGGATTAGTGGAAAAAAAGGCTGATATAACAGATAAACGAGTTGTTCACTTATCTGTTACGGATAAGTATAAAGGTCTAACAACTTTTAATAGTGACTTTTGGAATCAATTGGAAAGTAAATTGGAAACGCAAGTTACAGGGCAGGATCTTGCAACGTTCAGACGCGTTTTAAAAGAGACAATTAGTCAGATTGAATCGATGGAATAAGTTAAATAAATAGAAATTATTTAAGAAAATGGCGTACTTAATTAATGAGCATGCAGTATAATTGAATACATCGATACCTAGTAAGAACGATAATTGCATCGTTCTTTTTATTTTCGGTAAAGATGATTTAACGCTTGCGATATAAATTTTAATGAGGTATGATAAGTAAATGGAAACGAACAGATGTTCTACTATTGAGAGGATGGTTACTAACTATGGCTAACAGAAGTATTGCAACCGGAGACGGCAAAAGAAAAGACGGTAAAGAACGCGAAGCAGCACTAGAAAAAGCGTTATCAGCAATTACAAAAGAATTCGGACAAGGTGCCATCATGAAGATGGGGGACAAAGCTGACACGAAGATTGATGTTACTTCAACTGGGATTTTATCATTGGATTACGCATTGGGAGTTGGTGGTTTTCCTAAAGGCCGTATTGTTGAAATATACGGACCAGAAAGTTCTGGTAAAACAACAATTGCACTTCATGCAACAGCAGAAGTCCAAAAAAATGGTGGTACAGTTGCTTATATCGATGCTGAAAATGCCATGGATCCCGCATATGCAACAGCATTAGGTGTTGATATTGATGGATTACTATTATCACAGCCAGATACTGGTGAACAAGGATTAGAAATTGCAGATGCTTTGGTATCCAGTGGTGCCGTTGATCTTGTCGTTATCGATTCAGTTGCAGCTTTAGTTCCTCGTGCAGAAATTGAAGGCGAAATGGGTGACGCTCATGTTGGGTTACAAGCTCGTATGATGTCACAAGCTCTCCGTAAATTGGCTGGTTCAATCAACAAAACAAGAACAACTGTTATTTTTATTAATCAATTACGTGAAAAAGTTGGTGTCATGTTCGGTAGCCCTGAAACAACACCAGGTGGCCGTGCCTTAAAATTCTACGCAACAATTCGCTTAGATGTTCGTCGCCGTGGACAAATTAAAGATGGTACGGATGTCATTGGTAATGAAACAACTATTAAAGTTGTTAAAAACAAGGTAGCACCACCATTTAAGATTGCTGAATTAAATATGATGTACGGGTCAGGTATCTCAGCTACTGCTGATATCTTAGATCTTGCTGTTGAAAATGGTATTGCTGAAAAAGCTGGGTCATGGTTCTCATACCATGGCGAACGTTTAGGTCAAGGTAAACCAAATGTCGTTAATATTTTGGAACAAAAACCTGATATGTTACATGATATGGACCAAGAAGTTCGTGCAAAATTATTTGCACCCGATGAAGAACCTGCTAAAGAAGTTAAGGAAGAATCAGCAGCACCAAAGAAAACAACTAAAAAAGTTAAAAAAGCTGACGATGCTCCAGTGTTAGATTCAAAAATCGAAACATTAGATTTACCAGAAGCTTAATAAAAAAAATAGTAAAGTGAACCTCCAGTATTGGACCAATCCAATACTGGAGGTTTTTTTATAATTAATCAAACAAAAAAGGTAGAAGAAGTATAGTAAGTAGAAGTTATCTACTTATATACTTCTTCTACCTTCTCCATTAGTCATTTGGCTTAATGATATTGCATGAATATCATTAATTTTAACGGTGATATGATTGATAATTATATTATCTTCATACCAGCCATTAATGAGTCCCTGTATAGGTTCTAAAAGTGTATCATCCAAATTTTTATTAGTGAGATCAACAGTGACAGGGGTGGATTTAATGATTGCCAAATTGATTACTTCTGCAATTTTAGTATCATTCATCTTAATGTCATGTGTTAATTTCTGTTTTCGTGTCTCTTCGTTTAATTTTTTTGTTCGAGCCGATGTATGGTCGCTTAAATAGAATCCTTGCCATTTCATCATACCGCGATCGTGATAATCATATTTTAAAAATTGATTTATCAAATTTGCATCAACATCAGTTGTTTTACTCATAGGTATTACCCCCAGCATGGCCACCGACTAACCCAGCGCGATAAATAGCTGTTGCACCTTCAGACTTACTGGAAAGTTTTACGATCGATTTAAAACCATATTTTTTTCGTATGATGTCAATGGTATTGTCCAAGTTGTGATTCTTTTGTTCCGTATTATTAGTGTCAAACATGTCTAATTGTTGACTATTATCGTCAACTAATTTGCCACACGAAATACTAATATGTCTTAGAGCTTCATGACGCCATTTTTTTCGAAATAGGTCGATGGCATATTTTGTGATTTGGGCATTACTATTTGTTGAATCAATTTTTAATGAACTACCAAAGCCTGAATATCTTTTTCCAGAATCTGTCGTTTCGGCTAAAGAAAATCCAATGCCTAAATTAATGACAGTAGCCACTTTGTGATGAGAACGTAATCGTGCTGCTACTTGTTCTGCAATTTCACGAATAACGACTTCAATTTCAGATTGGATAACATAGTCTTTTGGTAAGACTTGGCTATTACCATAGGATTTTTCCTTGGGGGTATATTTATCATGAATGATTGAACGATCAATTCCCCAAGAAAACGCAAATAATTGGCTACCAATTACGCCAAATTTGTTTTTTAATTCATATGGGTTGAAGTGAGCTAAATCGTTCATTGAATTGATATGATTTTTTTGTAATTTTTCGGCAGTTTTAGATCCAATTGACCAGATATCGTCAAGTTGTGTTATTGGCCATAACTTATCGGGGACGTCTTCATAATGCCATTCAGCAATTAAACTATGGTTATGTTTTGCTTCAATATCCAGAGCTAATTTAGCAAGAAGTGGATTATCACCAATACCAACGGTTGTATAAATTCCTGTTTCCCCTTTGACCGCAAGTTGAATTTTACGAGCAACTTCATAGGGACTATTTCCGAAAAGTTTCCAACTAGTCGTCATATCAATAATTGACTCATCGATAGAGTATGGGTGAATATCGTCATTTGAGGCAAATTGTTGAAATAGCTTATTGATTTTTAAGTTCTCTTCTATGTAAAGATTCATTCTGGGTTGGGCAACAACTAAACGTTTATCATGAATTGGAACATCAGTAGCTCGTGATACGTTTGTGATACCAAATATTTTCTTAGCCATAGGGCTAGCAGCTAGTACTAACCCGCTACCTGTATTCTTTGCTGTAGACATAACAACGAGAATAGAGCGTAATGGATTAAGACCGCGTGCAACTGATTCGACAGAAGCATAGAAAGATTTTGAATCAATCATAAAGATGACTTTTCTAGGTTCGTTACTATAATTGTACATTCGAGGAAACCTCCTTAACATATATCCAATTATACGAACATACGTTTCTTTAGTCAATGATATTTAGTCAAGCGGTGCTATAAATAATAAAAAGAATAACTTATACCTTTATATTTAAGGTATAAGTTATTCTCTTATTAGATAGAAGGATCAATTAAAACGTCAATTAATTTTGCTTGTGTAGGCGTTAAAATATGACTTGTACGATAAACGAGTGACATTAAAAATTTAGGTTGATCTAATTCCGATAAGGGGAGTGAGACTAAATCATCTGCAGCATCCAATGCTAGTTCTGTTAAAAAACCAATACCAACATTTTCGGTAACCATTTTTTTAATAATCTGACTGTCACTTGTTGTATAGATAATCTTTGGTTTGAAATGATTTTTTGTTGTTAACTCTTTAAAAGCGATTGGATGAACAAAACCCTCATTTTGCATAATAAATTTTTCATTTCGAAGTTCAGAAAATTTAACGGATTCTCTTGAAGCAAGTGGATGATGTTTGCTAACGATAATCTTGAAGTGTTTAGATGCAAAATTTCTGGCAATTAAGCGGTCATCTTCTATTGGTTTAACGGAACCTAATAAAGCCATATCTAATGATCCGTTTATTAACTGAAGAAGTAGGGCTTGGGAACCGTTCTCAACTGTATCTAGATGATTAATCAGACCTGAATTAAATAAATTGCTGACAATTTGCGGAAAATAGTACGTTCCTATAATAGGTGGTAATCCAAATCGAACGTGCTCATTTTTAAGTTGGTTAATTTCTTGGTTAGCAATTGTTAATTCTTTGAGAATAATATTAACATGTTCAGCGAATTGTTCACCACTTGGTGTAAAAGAAACTTGATGATGTGATTGATCACGAATAATCAGATTTGTGTCTAATTCAGTTTCTAAGCGTTTCATTGCAGTTGTGATTGTTGGTTGACTAACTGAAAAAAAATGAGCAACTTTTGAAAAATTTCTCAAATTAATTATTTGTTGATAATATTCTAAATCTCGAATGTTCATTATAATCTCCTCTAAATCAACGTTTATAATCCTCATATAAATAATATTTATAGTATAACACATGTTTGACTATAATTTTTAAAGGGGTGTATTCTTGCTCTTGTAAGTTAAAGAGAAAATAAAATATAAAAAAATAATGGAGGAATTAATGATGACAAAAGCACAAGATATGTTAAATAACCCATTTGTAAATAAAGGTACAGCATTTACAATGGAAGAACGTCGTGAATTAGGACTTATTGGTATGTTACCAGCTAAAGTTCAAACAATTGAAGAACAAGCAACACAAAACTACGCACAATATTTAAGTAAAGAAACTGGTCTTGAAAAACGCCATTTCTTAATGGAATTATTCAATGAAAACCGTACACTATTTTTCTACTTAATGGGACAACATGTGGCTGAATTTATGCCAGTTGTTTATGATCCAGTTGTTGCTGATTCAATCGAAGAATACAACGAAATTTATGTAAATCCACAAAACGCTGCATTCTTATCAATTGATCATCCAGAAGATATCGAAGCAACATTAAAAAATGCTGCTGCAGGACGTGACATTCGTTTAGTCGTTGTGACAGATGCTGAAGGTATTTTAGGTATGGGCGATTGGGGTGTCAACGGTGTTGATATCGCAATTGGTAAATTAATGGTTTATACAGCTGCTGCTGGAATTGATCCTTCACAAGTTTTACCAGTTTCTATTGATGCTGGAACAAATAATGAAACATTATTGAATGATCCATTATACCTTGGTAACAAACATGAACGTGTAACTGGTGACAAATACTATGACTTCGTTGATGGCTTTGTCCAAAGTACAAAGAACTTGTTCCCAGAATTGTTATTACATTGGGAAGATTTTGGCCGTTCAAATGCTGCTAATATTCTTGAAAAATATCAAAACGAAATCACAACATTTAATGATGATATCCAAGGTACAGGGATTGTTGTTTTAGCTGGTATCTTAGGTGCTCTAAGTATCACTAAAGGTTCAATTGTTGACCAAACAGTTATTACTTATGGTGCTGGTACTGCTGGTGTCGGAATTGCTAACCAAATTATGGACGAAATGAAACGCGCTGGTGTTTCAGAAGAAGATGCTCGCAAACGTTTCTTCTTAGTTGATAAACAAGGATTGTTATTTGATGATACAGAAGACTTAACACCTGGCCAAAAAGAATTTACGCATAAACGTTCAGAATTTGCTAATGCTGATGAATTAACTTCTTTAGAAGCTGTTGTTAAAGCTGTTCAACCAACTGTTATGATTGGTACATCTACACAACCTGGTACATTTACAAAAGAAATTGTTCAAGACATGGCTTCACATGTTGAACGTCCAATCATCTTCCCATTATCAAACCCTACAAAATTAGCAGAAGCTAAGGCTGAAGATTTGATTGCATGGACTGATGGTAAAGCTTTAGTTGCTACTGGTATTCCAGCTGATAATGTTGATTACAAAGGTGTTACTTACCAAATTGGTCAAGCAAACAACGCACTTATGTACCCAGGTCTTGGATTTGGGATTATCGCTTCAACATCTTCAAGAGTTAATGGCGAAATCTTATCACAAGCTAGTCATGCTTTAGGTGGAATCGTTGATACTACAGCCGTTGGTGCTGCCGTATTACCACCAGTAACACATTTAGCAGAATTCTCACAAACAATTGCTGAAGTAGTTGCCCAAAGTGTTGTTGACCAAAAATTAAACAAAGAAGCAATTACAGATGTTAAAAAGGCTGTCTCAGATATGAAATGGACACCTAAATACTAAAAAAAGCGTAGAGAGAAGGACAATTAATTATGGTATTTTTCCAATCAATTCAAAGTGTTCTAGTTGTTGTTTTGATGATGGTACTTGGATACATTTTACAAGTTAAAGGTTGGTTCGCTGATTCATTTGGTGGCAATATCTCATCATTAATTACAAAAATTGCTTTACCAGCTTCAATTTTCGTTTCTGTTTTAAAATATTTAAAACGTGATCAATTAGCTGCATTGTCAGGTAGTTTACTCTACCCAGCAATTGCTGTTATTATCGGTTACTTAATTGCATGGGCACTTGTTCATATCTTGAACATCAAACCTGGTCGTCGTGGTATCTTCATGAATGCCGTTGTTAATGCAAATACAATTTTCATTGGTTTACCTTTAAATATTGCGTTGTTTGGCGATAAGAGTATCTCATATTTCCTTGTTTACTATATTATTAATACAGTTTCAACATGGGCATTTGGTGTTTTCTTAATTTCAAATGATGATCCAACAAAAGACAAATCAGATAAAACGAAAAAGAAAATTAACTGGGCTAAAGTAATCCCAATGCCACTTGTTGGGTTCATCGTTGCATTAATCTTCTTGGTTCTTGCAATTCCAGTTCCTGATTTTATTAGCCAAACATTAGGTTATGTTGGTGGATTAGTTACACCATTATCATTAATCTATATTGGTATTGTGTTAGCTAAAGCCGGTTTGAAGAGTATCAGATTTGATCGTGATACAGTCGTTGCATTACTTGGACGTTTTATTTTATCACCAATCATTTTAATCGCTGTTATTCTTTTAGGTACACATTTAACTGGTGCAGATTTAGCACCATTATTACAAAAAACTTTGATTGTTCAATCAGCTACACCAATGTTAGCCGTATTACCAATCTTAGCTAATGAAGCACATGGAGACGTTAAATACGCAACAAACATTGTTACAACAAGTACAATCTTGTTCATCATTGTTGTTCCTGTTTTAACGACCCTTATCTCATTCATGTAATATAAAATTTATTTAAAATAGAACGTCACTGATTACCTCTATAATTAGTGACGTTCTATTTTTTTGCATATTAAATGGTAACAATCGTTAAATCGGTTATAATAAGGGAACGGAAGTGAAATGATTAAATTTGTAGGAGTAAGTAGATGAAAACTAATAATAAAACATATCATATGAGTATTTTGGCGTTATTTATTTCAATCATTATTGTTCAAAATTTTGTGCCATTATTTGGTTACATCCCTGTTGGCCCCTTAAGCATCACAACCATTCATATCACGGTGATTGTTGCTGCTTTAGTGTTTGGCTGGAAAGATGGTGCATTTATCGGTGGTGTCTGGGGATTAATCACATTTATCAGGGCGTTTGTGTCGCCAACTAGTCCACTTGCACCCATTGTTTTTACAAATCCACTTATAGCAATTGTGCCAAGAATTTTAATTGGAATTGTGACAGCAGTCATTTTTTACTTTTTATATAAATGGTGGAAAAACAAAACGTTAGCCATGATTATTGCCTCTGTTTTTGGTTCATTGGTTAATACGGTTTTAGTTTTAGGCCTTATCTATCTTTTATATCATGGGCAAGCAGCTAATTTTTATAAAGTTGATATGGCACAATTATTACCATATATTATGGGACTAGTTGTCACAAACGGTATTCCAGAGATGATTTTAGCAGGGATTGTTGCGCCATTGATAGCAAGACCTTTACAAAAAATAGTTCGGAAAAGTTAGAGAACAAAATACACGATGCTAATAGGTAAAAATAAAAAAGTTATTAACAACGAATGATATTTCGCTGTTAATAACTTTTTTTAGTTGAATTTAGAAATAATTTTAGAATCTAATGTTCCATTTTCTAGTGCAATTAATGCGTCGATTATAGGCATATGATGAATTTCAGTATCATCTGCTAGCAGACTACTAGGAATAAAAAAGGTTGTTGAATAGTGATCACCTGCTAGATAATCACCATCAATTGTCTGACCTAAGATACAAACGTCATCCCAGTTCAAAGAGATAGTATCAGGTGTTTTCAAGAAGTTCATTGTTTCTAAAAATTGTGTTTGAAGTGAGCTGCCAGGAAATTGTAAATAGCCATCATTTGTCTGACGGATATTTGAATTAAGTAATAATTGTTGTAGCGTTTGTGGTGCTGAATCTATCAGTTGACTTTTTAATTCTGTGAACATGAATAACACACTCCTTTGAATTAACGTTTATTCAAAATAGTAACATTAAATTTAATATTGCCCCAAGAAGTTGTACTTTTACCTTGCATTTGAATTGCTTTAGGGAAAAGTGACTTACCAGAAAAAATTGGTGTTACCTGATAACGGACATGATCTCCTTTATCAACTGCTGCACGAACTGCGTTTTCATACTTGGTCATGTAGGGTGTGTTAACAGGGTTTTGATATAATGTTGCTAAATTTTCTTTTTTATCACCACTACCACCAAGTTGTCGACCGATTAAATGTCCACGGGAATGAAAATAAGGTGACAGCCCTGACACAAAACCAGTTGGTCGAATTGAAGAATCTGCTGATGACCCTCTAGATTCTAAAGCTTTAACTAAAAGAGCATTGGCCTGAGTAGCACGGCCAAGAGAGTCAAGAGCGCCGTATTTTATCCAACCATTGGCATTATCTGCAAGATCACTTTTTGAAAAGGTTGGCGCACCATTATCCACAATTCCATTAATGGCCTTGCTACTATTAATAGAACTAGTATTTGCTGTTCCTGTCCCATTTTTAACATTGACTGAAGTTGAATTGCCATTTGTTTGTAGCAAATCTTTTACAGTACTAGGTAATTTTCCGCTGAAAAGGGAGACAACTAAAATGACAGCAAGTCCAATTAGATAATTACGTGTTCGATTCTGAATATAACGTTTCTTTCGTTTCATAAAATTAACTCCAACTCTTTTTCTTTTAGTGTAGCATGGAATTAAAAAAAGTTATCAACAATTTCTAGTGATAACTTTTCAGATGAAGCTTATTTTTCAAAAGGATATTTAAAGCCCCATTGTTCACGAGCTTGTGTCATTATTGACATAACATCTGTTGTTTTTTCTAAGAATGGTTTAGGATTTAAATTACCCAAAACCATATCTTGAACATCTTTAATTTCATAATTCATGGCTTGTTTTGTATGGCCGGCAGTGATTTCTGTAGCTGTTCCATCAGATAATACAAGAGCAGCTTTATTAGCTCGAGGATAATCGTAAACAGTAAAGTAACCACCTTCATAAGCAATAATACCCATTTTAGGCATTTTAGCTCTGAATGTTAAGGCAACAGTTGCGAGTTCATTATTGGCATTTTGTAAACTAATCGTTTCAGATTCGTCAACACCTGATTCGAATAAATTCATTGCTGAACCTGTGATTTCTGGTGTGGCTGTCATGAATTGACGGACAAAGGCTAATGCATAAACACCGATATCTAATAATGCGCCACCAGCTAAATCAGGATTGAAGAAACGATTTGTTGGATCAGGATCTTTAAAACTACCAAATGAGGCTTGGACCATTTTTAGTTTGCCTAATTTTTTTTCTTCAGCTACTTCAATAATTTTTTTATAAAGTGGCATATGATAAATAGTCATTGCTTCTTGTAAAATCAAGCCTTTTTCTTCAGCTAAATCAGTTGCTTGTTTAAGTTCATCACTAGTCATGGTGATTGCTTTTTCACTTAAGACGTGCTTGCCAGCTTTAAGTGCAGCCAAGATTGTGTCGATATGGTAGTTGTGAGGTGTCGCAATGTAAACGATGTCAATTTCATCATCAGCTAATAAGTCTTCATAGTTACCATAGGCATGTGGAATATTAAATTCGTTAGCAAAAGTTTGCGCTTTTTCTAAGTTTCTTGAGCCAGCGGCATAGATTTCACCAAATGGTTGATCAAAGTAAGTTGTAAAGCTGTGAGCGATGTTACCAAGTCCAATAATTCCCCAATTTAAATTTTTTGTCATTATGTTCTCCTGTCTCATTTAAGATAGCTCAAGCTTAACAGAAATTTAATAAAAAGAGAAAAAATACGATGGTAATAGATATAGAATTAGGGTAAAATAAGTGAAACAATTAAATGTATAGGGACGGGTGTACTAATGAAAAAGAAAAATGGTCGGGGGATTTTTGTAAAGAACGGTAAAATTCAAGTTGCGAATATTGTTGTTTTAATTTTAATTCTTGGTATTATTACAGTCGTTGTTTCAATGAACGTTCATAAAAAGAATGTTGCTCGAGATGAATCTATTGCGACGTCATTATCAACCTCAAAAATTGAAGCAAGTGAATCAGCAAAAAAAGCAGCAGCAGAAGCTAAAAAACAAGCATTTATTAAGAAAGTAGCACCTGAAGCACAAAAAATGCAAAAAAAATATAAAGTCTTTTCTAGTATTACAATTGCACAAGCTATCTTAGAATCTGATTGGGGAACGAGTTCTTTAGCTAAAGACTACAATAACCTATTTGGAATTAAAGGAACGGGCGCACGTGCAAAAGATTTCAAAACTAAAGAACAAGAAAAAGATGGCACATGGAAGACGGTTACGGCTAAATTTATCGTCTTCAAAGATTGGGACGAAGCAATTATGTCTCATTCGAAATTATTAGCTAATGGAAATACATGGAATAAAACACAATTTGCTGACGTTCTTTCTGCAGCAACTTACGAAGATGCAGCAGCAGCTTTAGTAGTTGATGGGTACGCAACAGATAATGATTATAGTACAAAATTAACAGATATCATTAAACAATATCATTTAGATAAATATGATAAATAAACGGGATTAATGTCAAGTATAATAACGATAAATGAGTAGATTCAAATTGAAATTACCCTTATATTATGTTATTCTTAAGTCATTCAAAACCGGAATGTAGCTTTTTTACTTATACCGAAGTGAAAAAGCTATTTTTATACCCAAAAAAATATAAATAGCAAGAGGAGCGTACCCCACGTGAAACTTTTAGAAGACAGAATTATGCAAGATGGTATTGTATTACCAGGAGATGTATTGAAGGTCGATCAATTTTTAAATCACCAAGTTGATCCTGATTTAATGTTAGCAATGGGTGTGGAATTTGCTGAATTATTCAAAAATGAAAAAATTACTAAAATTTTAACAGTTGAATCATCAGGTATTGCCCCAGCAGTATTCGTTGGGTTACAATTTCATGTTCCTGTTGTCTTCGCACGTAAAAATAAGAGCGTTACGATGCAAAATGATTTATATTCTGCTTCTGTTTACTCGTACACAAAGAAAGTTGAAAATACAATTGCCGTTGCCAACAAGTTTTTAGGTGAAAACGATCGTGTTTTAATCATTGATGACTTCTTGGCAAATGGCCAAGCAGCTGAAGGACTCTTCCAAATTTGTGACGAAGCTAAGGCAGAAATTGCTGGAATTGGAATTGTAATTGAAAAATCATTCCAAAAAGGTGCCGAATTAATTCATGAACGTGGCGTACGTTTAGAATCACTTGCTAAAATTTCATCATTTGATGGTGATCAAGTTCATTTTGAAGATTAAATTAACGAAAAGAGCGCAAAATGTGCTCTTTTTTATTTTCTTATAAAATTGTTAAATTATGGTTGTTAAAACTTGATTGCCCCGCGGGATAACAGTATGATTAAGGGTATAAAGCAAAAGTAGAAAGTAGTGAATATATAGTGGAAAAAAAAGTTATCTTTCCTGGAAGTACATTGGGAATAATCGGAGATAGTCCAACGGGTGCAATGTTGGCTATGGCTGCAAGAAATTTAGGGTTTAAAATCGCAGCATACAGTCAAAATGAAGTTAGTGAGACACTTCAATTAGCAGATTATTCTGTTGTAGGTAAGATGAATGATAAGGATAAATTGAAAGAATTCGCTGAACGAACAGATATTGTGACGTATGAATCTGAACACGTTAATTCAGAAGTGATTGAATATATTTCAAAATATACTTATGTGCCACAAAAGTATAATGCATTAGAAATTATGCAAGACCGCTTGTTGGAAAGAGCTTTTTTTGAACAATTAAATATTAATATTCCACCTTTTGAAACAATTGTATCATTAGAAGATGTGTATAATTCTGTACTTTCAATTGGGTATCCCAGCGTTTTAAAACCAATCCAAAAAGGGTTTGGTAAAAGTTACCAGAGTGTTCTCAATACGCAAACTGATATTTCAGATGCGGCGTACTTGGTTGAACGTGGCACCTATATTTTAGAATCATGGATTCCTTATGAACAAGAAATCTCAATGGTTCTTATCAAAAATGGTAAGGAAATTAATTTTTTCCCAGCTGTTGAAAATAAATATCGTGATCATCGATTACACGAATCAATCGTACCAGCTAACTTAGATACAGAAATTTCTGCTGAAATGCATAAAATTGCCATTAAAGTTGCGGAAAATCTAGACTACACTGGCGCATTAGAAATTGGCTACTTTGTAACTAAATCAGGTGCAATTTATGTTAAACGTGTCGTGCCCGCTATGCATCAATCAGGGTATGTTTTTGATAAAGCAACAAACGTTAGCATGTATGAACAGCATTTACGTGCCATTTGTGGATTGCCACTATCAAAAGTGAAATTCCTTGCACCAACTGTTATGGTGTCATTAAAAGAAGAAGAACGTGCCGATTTAAAGACACAGTGGGTTCTTAAAAATAATTGGTATTACCATTTTTATCGTTACCCTGAAAATCATAAATTAGATCGTGCTGGGCATATTTTGGTTCAGTCAGATTCAGTTCGTGAAGCATTGAATCAAATTGAAGATACAGGCATTTGGGATAAAAAAGAAACAACAAATTAAATGAAATTAGAAGGATGAATCGTTTTGAATCGGTTCGTCTTTTTTTATGAACAAGTTGAGACATATATTCATAAAAATTAAAGAAGTTAAGGCGTTTTTTTGCTATAATAAATAATGACTGATTTATAGAGAGGATTGATTAATTTGACTACTGAAAGCTTATTGAACGGAATGAATAACAAACAAAAAGAAGCTGTCCTAAAAACAGAGGGACCACTCTTAATTATGGCTGGAGCTGGAAGTGGTAAAACGCGAGTATTAACGCATCGCGTTGCTTACTTAATTGAAGAAAAAGGTATCAATCCATGGAACGTATTAGCAATCACATTTACAAATAAAGCATCAAAAGAGATGCGCGAACGTGTTAATAAATTACTTAACAAAGGGGCAGAAGATGTTTGGGTTTCAACATTCCATGCACTTTGTGTTCGTATTTTGCGACGTGATATTGACCAAATTGGTTATAATCGTGCATTTACAATTGCCGACCCAGGTGAACAAAAGACTTTAGTAAAACGTATTTTAAAAGAACAAAATATTGATCCACAAAAATTTGACCCAAGAACCGTTTTAGGAGCAATTTCAAATGCAAAAAATGATTTATTAACAGAAAAAGAATACGCAGAACGTGCTGCAAGTATGTTCGAACAAATGGTAGCTAAAGTTTATACGGCATATCAAAAAGAGTTACGCTCAAATCAAGCAGTTGATTTCGATGATTTAATTATGTTAACTATCCGTTTATTTAAAGAAAAGCCTGAAACATTGGCTTTTTATCAAAATAAATTTCAATATATCCATGTGGATGAATATCAGGATACTAATGAAGCACAATATACCTTAGTAAACATGTTAGCTGAACGTTTCAAAAATCTCTGCGTCGTCGGGGATGCTGACCAAAGTATTTACGGTTGGCGTGGGGCAAACATGGATAACATTATGAATTTTGAAAAAGATTATCCTGATGCTGATGTTGTTAAGTTGGAACAAAACTATCGTTCAACGAAAACAATTCTGAATGCTGCCAATGCAGTTATTGATAATAATACGAACCGCAGTGATAAGAGTCTTTGGACTGATAATAAAGATGGTGAGAAAATTTCTTACTACCGTGGCCAAAGTGAAAATGATGAATCACATTATGTGGTTGAAAAAATTCAAGAACAAATTAAAGATAATCACTTAAATTACGGTGATTTCGCCATTTTATATCGAACGAATGCACAGTCTCGTGTGATTGAAGAGACATTCTTAAAATCAAGCGTTCCTTACAAAATGGTTGGTGGACACAAATTCTACGAGCGATTGGAAATTCGAGATATCTTAGGCTACATTCGTTTAATTGCTAATGATCAAGATTCAATGAGTTTTGATCGTATTGTAAATGTCCCAAAACGCGGTATCGGTGCAAGTAGTGTGGACAAATTACGTGAATTTTCAGATATGAATAATTGGACAATGCTTGAAGGTGCTGAAAACTCAGCGCTTGCTAATATTTCTGGTAAAGCTGAAAAATCATTACAAGAATTTGCCACAATGATTCGTGGATTACAAAAAATGCGTGAGTTCTTGAATGTGACCGAGTTAACAAAAGAAATTTTAAAACAATCAGGTTATGAAGCTAATTTGAAAAAGACGAAAACGATTGAAAATGAAACGCGACTTGAAAACGTTGAAGAATTCTTGTCTGTAACTCAGCAATTTGATGATCGTTGGGAAGCTGAAGAAGATGATAGTGACCGTTATGTTGATTTCTTAGCTGATTTAGCACTAGTTTCTGCACAAGATGATATTGAAGAAGAACCTGAAGAAGTCACATTGATGACATTACATGCCGCTAAAGGACTTGAATTTCCAGTTATCTTTTTAATGGGATTGGAAGAAGGCATATTCCCTCTTTCTCGTGCCATGTTAGAAGATGATCAACTTGAGGAAGAACGTCGTTTAGCATATGTCGGAATTACTCGTGCTGAACGCAAATTATATTTAACAAATGCTTTTTCAAGAATGTTGTATGGTCGTCGTCAAAGTAATCAAGCTTCACGTTTCATTGGTGAAATAGATGAGTCATTACTTGAATTAGATAATCAAACGGCAGCACCATCTCGTAATTCATCGTATTCCAATCAACGTGCGACGGCGACAACATACCGTCGACCTGCTAAAACCGTTGAACGTGATAATGGTACAGGTGCTGATGCAGTTGTTTGGCGTATTGGTGAAAAAGTGGAACATAAAGCTTGGGGTACTGGGACAATCGTTAAAGTTTCAGGATCAGGTTCGGATGCTGAACTTGATATTGCTTTCAAAGAACAAGGGATTAAGCGTCTGTTGACAGCTTTTGCACCAATTACAAAAAAAGTGGACTAAATAAAAGGAGGGTTCAAGTTTGTCAAATCAAGCCATAACATTGGAAGAAGCAACTAATAGAGTGAATCAATTAAAAACTGACTTAATCAAATGGACGCGTCAATATTATGTCCTTGATCAGCCAACAGTTGAAGATCATGTTTATGATGAACACTACCTACAACTAGTAGAACTTGAAAAAGCCTTTCCTAATTTAGTGACACCTAATTCACCAACGCAACGTGTTGGTGGCCAGGTACTGCCTGGTTTTGAAAAAGTTTCGCATGAAGTACCAATGCTTTCATTGGGGGATGTCTTTTCCATTGAAGAACTATCGGAATTTGATCAACGATTACAAAAATCAGTTGATGCTGAGGTAAGTTACAATACTGAACTCAAAATTGATGGATTGGCCATTTCGTTAACATATGAAAATGGTGTATTCGTTAAAGGATCAACTCGTGGAGATGGCACAATTGGTGAAAATATTACTGAAAATCTTAAAACAGTCAAATCAATTCCACTAACATTGACGGAACCCATTTCAATTGAAGTTCGTGGAGAATGTTACATGCCAACAAAGGCGTTTGTTGCGTTGAATAAACGTCGCGAGGAAGCTGGAGAAACGGTATTTGCTAATCCTAGGAATGCAGCAGCAGGTAGTTTACGACAATTAAATACAGCTGAAACGGCTCAACGACAATTGAGTACATTTATCTATTATATAGTTGATCCGGATGTCAAAACTCAAAGTGATGCGTTAAAACGCTTGTCTAAACTTGGATTTAGAACAAATACTGAATCACGTGTTACGAGTGATATGACAGAAATTTCGGCATACATTAATGAATATCAAGCAAAACGTCATGATTTATCTTACGATATCGATGGTATTGTTATTAAAGCAAATTTATTCACGATTCATGATGAAGTTGGTAATACGGTTAAAGTTCCAAAATGGGCAATTGCCTATAAATTCCCGCCAGACGAGCAAGAAACTAAAGTTCTAGATATTGAATGGACGATTGGTCGAACAGGTGTCGTAACACCAACTGCAATCATGAATCCTGTGCAGTTAGCGGGAACAACAGTTTCTCGGGCATCATTGCATAATGGGGATTTACTGAAACAAAAAGATATTAGAATTAACGATACGGTTAAGTTGCATAAGGCTGGGGATATTATTCCAGAAATTTCTGAAGTTGTCTTAGATAAACGACCAGAAGACAGTGTTGTGTATAGTTTGCCAACGAACTGCCCAGTTTGTGGAGCAATATTAGTTCATCTGGATGAAGAAGTTGCATTACGTTGTATCAATCCAAAATGTCCCGCACTCATTAAAGAGAGTCTGGCACATTTTGCTTCTAGAAATGCGATGAATATTGATGGACTAGGGCCTAAAATTGTTGAACAATTATTTGAAAATAAGTTAATTAGTGATGTTGCAGGATTGTATCAGTTAACTGCCGATCAACTGTTAACGCTAGATAATTTCAAAGAAAAATCGGTTAATAAATTATTAAATGCAATTGATATTAGCCGACAAAATTCAGTGGAACGCTTATTATTTGGACTAGGAATTCGGCATGTTGGAGCTAAGGCTGCTCGATTGGTTTCAGCCGAATTTAAAGATATTCATCAATTAATGACAGCAATTTCCGAAGATATTCTCGTCATTGATTCAATCGGACAGGTGATTGCGGATAGTCTTGTGACTTATTTTGCCAATGACCAAGTTCGTGAATTGATTGATGAACTGGATAATGCGCAAGTTAACTTAACCTTTTTAGGCAAAACAACTGCTGAAATTGCAGAATTAGCTGAAGGTAGTCCCGTGATGGATAAGAAAGTTGTCCTAACGGGAACACTTGATCAGTTGAAACGAAGCGATGCTAAAAAATGGCTTGAAGCAAATGGTGCTTCTGTTGTTGGTAGTGTTTCGAAAAAAACAGACCTATTAATTGCCGGGCATGATGCTGGAAGTAAGTTAACAAAAGCGAAGCAACTAGAAATTGAAATTTGGGATGAACAACAATTTATCTCAGTTATGGAAGGAGTGTCATATGAAAAAAATTAAGATTGGACTTATGTTAAGTTTCTCGTTAATTTTCTTAGCAGCCTGTGGCAATGTTGCCTCATCAGGCTCGTCGGGAACCTCTAAAAATACATCAAGTTCTGGTTACCAGACAACTGGCCAAACAAGTGATAGTAACTATGAAGGTGTCATTAAAGATGGTAAATATTTAACAAGTAAATCAAGAGGTGTGGCACTCACACAAAATGACAATGTCTTGAATTTAAAAAGTTTTGAATCTGGTCTGTTAGATTTATCTAAAGATCAATTTGCTACTGACAGTTATATTTTCCAAGAAGGACAATATTTAACAAAAACGACTGTTCAAAGCTGGTTAGGACGTGAATCAAGTGCTAATAAAGACGGATTAAACCCTAAGAGTAATGGTAAAACGGGTGAAACAGACCGTAATCCCATGTATGTACAGCAAGTTGAAGAACAAGATTTTATGACAAAAAAAGGCAGCAAATTATCACTCTCGGGTATCTCGGTAGGTATCGGAATGAACTCAGTTGATTATTATCAAAAAGAAGAATATGGGGCTGAATATAAAACCGTTATTTCTGATGCAACAATGAGAGAAAAGGGTAAAGAAGCTGCTAACAAAGTGGTTGCTCGTCTTCGTAAAACCAAAGGAATTAGTGATAGCGTTCCAATCATGGTGGCAATGTACAAGCAAGCACCAAACGATAGTTTAGTTGGCGGTAGTTTCTACGCCTACGCTGTGAATAAGAATGGTAAAACGACGATTGATAATTGGGATGATGTTTCAATTAAGAGTTATACGTTCCCAACGACATCGACGGCCACATCACCTAATACAAATGATGAAACGACATTTACGAATTTTAAAACTGAAGTTCAAAGTTTCTTTCCTAATTTAGCAGGTGTAACAGCACAGGTACAATATAAAAACAAAGCAATTACAGGGATGCACATCAATATTACAACTCAATTTTATAGTGAAACAGAGATTATTAGTTTCACTCAATATTTATCAACAACGGCCGTGAAATATTTAGCATCAGGGATTCCAATTGACATTACTATCAAAGGTAGTGATGGGACAATGCAAAGTTTCCTTGCCAAAACAGCTAAAGAAAGCACATACTATACGCATGTATTTACCAGTTATTAAAAAGAAATTAATTTGAATTTTGAAGGGATGGTTTTGAATGTCAATTAGTAAAGAAGAAGTCAAACATGTCTCAGAGTTAGCTAAACTAGAACTCAGTGATACAGATTTAGAACTATTTACCAGTCAATTAGATGATATTATCGGAATGGCTGAACAATTATCAGAAGTAGATACAACAGGCGTTCCAGTAACGACACATATTACAGATGTTCTCAATGTGATGCGTGAAGATGTCGCAGAAGAAGGAACAGATCGAGACTTACTCTTTAAAAATGCACCGGATAGTGAAAATGGCCTTATTAAAGTGCCAGCAATTATTGATGAAAGTGAGGAAGCTTAAGCATGGATTATTTCAAACAAGATTTATCAAGTTTACATGACGCATTAGTTAATAAAGAAATGAGTTCTGAAGAATTAACGAAGGCAACCTTTGCTGAAATTAAAGCACGTGATTCAAAGATTTCTGCTTTCCTCGCAATGAACGAAGAAATGGCACTTAGCCAAGCTAAGGCTGTTGATGCTGCTGGTATCGATGCAAATAATGTCTTAGCCGGGATACCAATGGCTGTTAAAGATAATATTGTGACAAAGGATTTAACAACAACTGCTGCAAGCAAAATGTTAGAAAATTTCAATCCAATATATGATGCAACAGTGATTGAAAAAATGCGCCAAGCACAAATGGTGACAATTGGTAAAACAAACATGGATGAATTTGCTATGGGTGGTTCTACTGAAACGTCAGCTTTTAAAACAACAAAAAACCCTTGGAATACAACGAAGGTTCCCGGTGGCTCATCAGGTGGTTCAGCTGCTGCAGTTGCTTCAGGTGAAGTTATTGCTGCTTTAGGCTCAGATACTGGTGGTTCTATCCGTCAACCTGCTTCATTTAATGGTGTCGTAGGAACAAAACCAACTTATGGTCGTGTATCACGTTATGGTTTAATTGCATTTGCATCAAGTTTGGACCAAATTGGACCATTCACACGTGGCGTTAAAGATAACGCTGCTGTTTTAAATGCAATCAGTGGTAACGATGTTCATGATTCAACGAGTTCAGCGCAAGCTGTTCCTGATTTTACTGCTGGATTAACTGGCGATATTAAAGGAATGAAGATTGCTTTACCTAAAGAGTATTTAGGTGAGGGTGTTGATGCTGGTGTTAAAGAAGCCATTCAAAAAGCAGTTAAGACGTTTGAAGAACTTGGCGCAACAGTTGACGAAGTTAGTTTACCAAACAGTAAATATGGTGTGCCCGTTTACTATATTCTAGCTTCTTCTGAGGCATCATCTAATTTACAACGTTTTGATGGTATTCGTTATGGATTCCGTGCACAAGACGTTAAGAGTTTGGAAGATGTTTATGTACGTTCTCGTTCAGAAGGTTTTGGGGATGAAGTTAAACGTCGGATTATGTTAGGAACATTCTCATTATCTGCTGGAACTTATGACGCTTTCTTCAAGAAAGCAGCTCAAGTTCGGACTTTAATCTGCAATGATTTCCGTAATGTATTCAATGATTATGATTTGATTATTGGGCCTACTGCACCTAATACAGCATTTAATATTGGTGATAAAATTGAAGACCCAATTACAATGTATATGAATGATATTTTAACGATTCCAGTTAACTTGGCTGGACTACCCGGCATGTCAGTTCCTGCTGGATTCTCAAATGGCTTACCAGTTGGATTACAATTAATTGCGAAATCATTCGATGAAGCAACAATGTATCGTGCTGGTTACGCATTTGAACAAGCAACTGATTTCCATAAAGAAGTCCCTACGTTAGGAGGCCAAAACTAATGAATTTTGAAACAACAATTGGACTTGAAGTTCATATTGAAATGAAAACTAACTCTAAGGCATTCTCACCTTCAAAAGTTGATTTTGGGGCAGAACCTAATACGAATACCAACGTTATTGACTGGGGTTATCCAGGTGTTTTACCAACTGCCAATAAAGGGGCAATTGAATACGGAATGCGTGCTGCCTTAGCTTTAAATTGTGAAATCACAAAGGATAACCATTTTGACCGAAAAAATTACTTTTATCCTGATAATCCAAAAGCTTACCAGATCACACAATCAGAAGAACCTATTGGTCGTAACGGCTTCTTAGAAATTGAAGTTAATGGCGAAACGAAAAAAATCGGAATTGAAGAAATGCACGTTGAAGAAGATGCGGGTAAAAATACGCATAATCCTAACGGCTATTCTTATGTCGATTTAAACCGTCAAGGAACACCTTTGATTGAAATTGTTTCACGTCCTGATATCAAAACACCTGAAGAAGCTTACACATATCTTGAAAAATTACGTCAAGTTATTCAATTTACCGGTGTTTCTGATGTGAAGATGGAAGAAGGATCAATGCGAATTGATGTTAATATTTCAATTAACCCAATTGGCCAACCCGGTTATGGGACAAAAACTGAAATGAAAAATTTAAATTCATTTGAAAATGTGCGTAAAGGACTTGAATTTGAAGAAAAACGTCAAATAAATGTCTTGATGTCTGGTGGTATTGTTCAACAAGAAACACGCCGTTTTGATGCACCAACTGGTACAACTATTTTGATGCGTGTCAAAGAAGGGGCTAGCGATTATCGTTATTTCCCAGAACCAGATATTCCACCAATTCATATTAGTGATGACTGGATTCAAGAAGTTAGAGAATCAATTCCCGAAATGCCTGACAAACGACGGACACGCTATGCAAGTGAATTAGGCTTGCCTGAATATGATGCTGAAGTCTTAACACAAACAAAAGAAATGTCAGATTTCTTTGAAGACACAATTAAGTTAGATGCAGATCCTAAGTTAGCTGCTAACTGGTTAATGGGTGAAGTTAATGCGTTCATGAATACAAATAAATTAAACTTACAAGATACTAAATTAACACCAGCAAATCTTGCTGGAATGATTAATTTAATTACTGATGAAACAATTTCAAGTAAGATTGCTAAAAAAGTTTTCCAAGAAATTATTAAAAATGGTAGCGAACCTAAAGCTTGGGTTGAGTCTAAGGGACTTGTTCAATTATCTGACCCAGCTAAGTTACAACCCATTATTGATGGTATTTTAGATAACAATGAACAATCAATTGAAGATTTCAAAAATGGTAAAGATCGTGCTGTTGGATTCTTAATCGGACAAATCATGAAACAAACACAGGGACAAGCAAATCCTAATGTGGTCAATCAATTATTGATGGCCTCATTGAAGCAAAGATAATCTTATTAAAATAAGATTCATGTGGAGGAACGGAATGAGAAAAAGAGCCAGAATTATCTATAACCCAACATCCGGTCGTGAGGCTTTAAAAAGTGATCTCGTGAGTATTCTAGACATCATTGAAAATGCCGGGTATGAAACTAGTGCTTATGCGACGACAGCGAAGAAACATTCAGCTCGAGATGAAGCAACGAGAGCTGCTAAATCAGGGTTTGATTTAGTAATTGCTGCTGGTGGCGACGGAACCATTAATGAAGTTGCTAATGGAATTGCTGGTCTTAAGCACCGACCTAAGATAGGTGTTATTCCAGCTGGAACGACAAATGATTATGCGAGAGCTTTGAAAATACCTAGGGATGATTCAGTTGCTGCTGCAAAAGTAATTGCAAAAGGTAACACAGTTAAAATGGATGTTGGACAAGCTGGAGAAAAATATTTCATTAATATCGCTGGTGGTGGATTATTAACGGAATTAACTTATGATGTTCCTTCACAATTTAAATCACTTTTTGGTTATCTGGCTTATTTAGCTAAAGGTGCTGAAATGTTACCTAGAATGAAACCAATTGAAATGAACCTTGAGTATGATGGGGGAATTTTTAAAGGGAAAGCATCAATGTTTTTATTAGCATTGACGAACTCTGTAGGTGGCTTTGAACAAATCGTACCAAACGCTTCACTTGATGACGGTAAGTTTACCTTGCTTATTGTTAAAGCGACTAATATCGCCGAAATGTTGCATTTAATGGCACTTGTGTTAAATGGTGGGAAGCATATTAATGATAAACGTGTGATTTATGTTAAAACGTCTAAATTAATTGCTAAACCAGTCGATAATAAAATGATGATTAATATTGATGGTGAATATGGTGGTGATGCACCAATGACTTTCAAAAATTTAAAGCAACATATCGAAATTTTTGCGAATACAGATGCATTGCCAGAAACGTCAATTACGTCAGGTCGTACGGCTGCCGAAATTACAGCTGAAGAACATTTTGTAAAAGAAGTCCAAGAAATGCATAGTGAAGATGTTGACGGTAATGGTACAATTAGTAAAGTAAGAGATAACTAAGAAATTAAGTAGGATTGAGGTGCTTGGTAAAGGCCTCAATCCTGTTTTATTTCTAGAGTTGGCAACTATTGACTTTTAGGGGTTAAACATGGTTGAATAAAGTAAATACGCAGGAACATCGAAAGGACAACAATGAAAAAACTACCTCCAGTAATAAAGAACCAAGAATTTGATACAGAAATTATCGATTTAACTTATCAAGGTATGGGTGTCGCTAAAGTTGATGGCTACCCATTATTTATTGAAAATGCATTACCAGGCGAAAAAGTTAGTATTCGTGTAATGAAAGTTAGCAAGAACTTTGGTTTCGCTAAAGTTTTAGCTTTTCGTAATGAGAGCCCAGATCGTGTTGAAACAAAAGGTTCAGCATATACACAAACTGGAATTGCACCTTTACAACATTTAGCATACCCAGCACAATTAAAATTCAAACAAGCACAAGTTCAAGAGTTATTGAAAAAAGCGCATTTGGATATTGAAGTATCTGATGCTGTTGGAATGGAAAATCCTTTCCATTACCGTAATAAAGCACAAGTGCCTGTTCGCGAAATTGCTGGTGAATTAAAAACAGGATTCTTCAAGAAAAACAGTCATGATTTTGTTGCAATTGAAGATTTTTTAATTCAAGATGAAGAAATTGATAAAGCAATCGTAGCTGTACGTGATGTCTTACAACGTTTCCATGTGGAAGCATATGACGAACGTGCACATAAAGGGATTATCCGTCACATTATGGTTCGCCGTGGTCATTACTCAAAACAAATGATGATTGTCTTAGTAACACGCTCTAAGAAATTACCAATGTTTACTGAAATTACTGCTGCAATCCGTGAATCATTACCTGAGGTTACAACTATTGTTCAAAATACAAATTCTGAAAAGACAAATGTTATTTTAGGCCGCGAAAACAAAGTTTTATTTGGCCCTGGTTATATTGAAGATCAATTAAATGGATTAACATTTAGAATTTCACCACATTCTTTCTACCAAATTAATCCTGTCCAAACAGAAAAATTATATGCTGCAGCATTTGAACGTGCTGGTTTAACTGGTAATGAAACAGTTATTGATGCTTATAGTGGTATTGGAACAATTTCATTATCAATGGCAAAACATGCTCGTCAAATCTATGGTGTAGAATTAGTTTCTGCAGCGGTTAAAGATGCGAAAGAAAATGCTAAGATTAATGGTATTGATAATGTTCGTTTTGAAACTGGGATGGCAGAAAACTGGATGGAAAACTGGAGTCATGCTAACTTAAGACCTGACGTTTTAGTTGTCGATCCTCCTCGTAAGGGGCTAGAACCAGCATTTATTGAAAGTACACTTAAAATGCAACCTAAAAAAGTTGTTTACATTAGTTGTAACCCTTCAACATTAGTTCGTGATTTACAGAGCTTCTTAGATGATGGTTACAAAGTTACAAAACCAATTTTACCAGTGGATCAATTCCCACAAACAACACATATTGAAACAGTTACAATTTTAGAAAAATAACCAATTTAATATAATAGATGAGGAAGACCAAAGGTATTTTACTTTTGGCCTTTTTTTTGCAAACAGATAAATTGTATTCAGTGTGAAAAAGAGTATTCTAATGATATCTTAAAACATTAGGAGGTCCATTATGTCAAAAGAAACTGAAAAAGAATTACGTGAACGTTTAACTAATGAAGAGTTTGAAGTTACACAACATGCTGCAACGGAAGCGCCATTTACCGGTAAATATGATGACTTCTATCAAAAAGGAATTTACGTTGATGTTGTTAGTGGGGAAGCACTTTTTAGTTCAGCAGAAAAATATGACGCTGGCTGCGGTTGGCCATCATTTTCAAAACCAATCCCAGGTTCTAAGATTGCTGAGTTGGTTGATAATAGTCTTTTTGGTTATCAACGAACGGAAGTTAGAAGTAAGGAAGCAAATTCACATTTAGGTCATGTATTTACTGATGGACCTAAAGACCAAGGCGGATTACGTTATTGTATTAACTCTGCCTCATTGAAGTTTATTCCTGAAGCAGAAATGGAAGCTGCTGGATATAGTAACTATTTAAATAATTTATAAAAAATAAAAACATTCGACTTAAGGGATATGAGCCTATCTGGCTCTAAAAGTTGAATGTTTTTATTTGTATAATTATCCTTGGCTTTTTTGATGAATAAAGTAAACAGGAATGCCAAGTCCCGTTATTAATAGACCAACAAGTGCTAACGTCGTTTGTGTTAATAGTGTCGCAACGAGTATAAAAATACCCCCAATAATCGCGATGATTGGAATGATTGGATATAAAGGAACTTTATAGGGTCTATTTAATTCAGGTTCACGTTTTCGTAATATAAAGATAGCAACGAAAACTAGTACATTAAAAATCCAAATAACAAAAATAAGCATATCTGTTAATAAATCAAAACTACCTAAGAACATCATTATTATTGCGATACTTATTTGTAAAAAGCCCGCAATATATGGAACTCTCGTATGAGGAGATAAGCGTTTTAGCCAATTACTAAAGGGGAGTTGGTTTTCTAAGGCCATCGCATATGGAACGCGCATACCGGTTAACGTATAGCCGTTAGTGGCACCGTAGACTGAAATTAAGATACCAACGGTCACAAACTTACCACCAAATTGTCCAAATAGTTGTCTTGAGGCATCAGAAGCTGCATTTAAATTGCCAGCTAATCCTGAAATAGGAAGAGCCTTAAGAAAAACAAAATTAATTAATGTATAGATAATTGTGATGAAAAATAATCCTGAAATAATGGCTTTCGGTAAATCACGTTCTGGATGGTGCATCTCTCCGGCAATATTTCCAACCCCAATCCAGCCATCATAAGCAAACATGGTCGCAAGAAGGCCGCCACTTAAAGCAGTAAAGAAAGACTGGTGCGCGCCGGATGTTAACGGAATTAAACTAAACGTCACTTGTCCAGGAGTGAAAATCCCCCATATCACAATGACAATAATAGGTAATAATTTTAAAACTAATGAAATTGATTGAAAGGTACCACCAACTTTGGCGCCTAAAAAGTTAATCAATGTGATACTGATTCCACTAATTAAAGCAAATGGGATAATTAAATGTGAATCAAGATGGAAAAGATTAATTAATTGTGTGCCAAAAATAATTGAAAGAGCTGCAATGTTTGCTGGATAATAAATGATTATTTGTGCCCAGCCAAGTAAAAATGCTGGGAAACGGCCATAAGTATATTCGATATATTTAATGGCGCCACCAGTTTCTGGGATGGCGGCTGCAAGTTCTGCAGCGGTTAATCCAGCACAGATAGTTAAAAAGCCACCAAGTAACCAAACAAATAAAGTTAAGTTAGCAGATTGGGTTTGTTGTGTAACGCTTGAAACTTTAAAAAAAACGCCTCCGCCGATAACTGTTCCCATTACAGTTGAAAGGGCAGCGAAAAAGCCAATATCTCGTTTTAGGTGATCATTGTTCATGGAAAAAGGTCCTCGTTTCTATATTAAAATGCGTATTTAACTATTTTAGACTATTTAAACGTGTAATGAAACAAAAAATGAAGATGATAATCAACAAAATTCTGTTAATCTACATCTTCATTTTTATCATCTTGTGATTCTACAATTGGGGCTAATTTAATGGGATAGGTCCGGTTATCTGCTTCGTCAAACAAACTCACTGGTCCTTGATCGTTTGCATCAATTCTTAGATGAAAACCATATTCATCTAAGAAACTAAGTTCACGCTCATCTATATGTTCAATCTTACCATCGAGTGCACGTTCGTCAATTCGAATTGTGAGGTCTGATGAAATATCCAAATTATGGTGTCGATGACTTAATTCATCGTAGAATAGCCAATGTCCAGCATAAAAAATAGGTAAAGAAACCTTAGTTTTAGGTGCGGTTATAGACTTAATATCTTTCGTTAATCCAATAAAAAATGATGCACCTAGTAGTGCAAAACTACGTTTCTTCACAGCTATCCCTCCTAATTAGAACTCTTCTACTTAAATATAGCACTTTTAGCTAACAAGCGGAAAGAATTGCCCAAAATATATATAAATTTAATCTATCGTCACAAAATTGAAATAAAGCAATCGTTATGAAAACGGTTCAATTGTTGTTATAATGAATTTAATAATAAAATGGAGGTATTGGGTATGATTAAATTAGGTATTATTGGTACAAATTGGATTACAGGTCAATTCGTTGAAGCAGCGCATGAATCTAATGAATTTCAATTGACTAGTGTCTATTCAAGAACCGAATTAAAAGCCAAAGATTTTGGTGAAAAATATGGTGCAACAAATTTTTACGATAATATGACAGAATTTTTAAATTCAGATAAATTTGAGGTAATCTATATTGCTTCTCCGAATAGTTTACATTTTGAACAAATTAAATTAGCGATTGAAGCTGGTAAAAAAGTTATTGCCGAAAAACCAGTGGTCTCAAATCCAACAGAAATGGCCGCTATTCAGACGGTTCTTAGGGAACATCCTGGAAGTCAATTATTTGAAGCAGCTCGACAAATTCATCAAGATAATTTCAAAATTATTGAACAAAAAGTAACTGAACTAGAGACCATCCAAGGCGCAACTTTAACTTATATGAAGTATTCGTCACGTTATGATGCTATTTTAGCAGGTGAAGAACCTAATATCTTCTCACCAAAATTTTCTGGTGGTGCATTACAAGACTTAGGTGTTTACGTTGTTTATAATGCTATTTCTTGGTTTGGTACACCACTTGAAGTTCAGTACTATCCAACAATGTTACCAACAGGTGTTGATGGTAAAGGTGTCGCAATTCTAACTTATGAAGATTTTAGAGTGACCTTAAATATTGGTAAGACAGCAAATTCATATTTAACTAGTGAAATCTATGGCCTAAAAGACACAATTGTGATGGATAATGCAGCTGAATTAAATGAGGTTCTTTATCGAGATGGCTCTGATAAAGAAGAACTACTTAGTCAAAAACCAGCTAAAAATCCGATGTTAGCTGAAGCGATTGATTTTGCTAGAGTCATCAATAACCCCAATGACGTAACGAACAAAGCTGATTATATAAAATGGCAAAAACTTAGTGTGACAGTTAATCAAGTATTGTTTGATTTAAGGAAAAGTGCCGGAATTGAATTTCCAGCTGATCATAAATAAGAATTATTGAGATAAGTTTCTGTGAATCAATGGAAGCTTATTTTTTATATGCTATACTTAATTATTAAAACTAATCCTATGAAGTTAAAAGAAAGAGACTAAAATGAATCCAAAATTTGATGCATATTTTAAAGAACAAGGTTTTGAAACACAATCACCCATCCAAGAAGCCGTTTATGAACCTCTAAAATCAGGTGAAAATATCCTTGGATTAGCACCAACCGGTTCTGGTAAAACATTAGCGTTCAGCTTACCTTTACTCGAAAGATTAATACCTAAAGATGGCATTCAACTATTGATTATTGCACCTTCACAAGAATTAGCTATGCAATTAGCAGGTGTCATTCGTCCTTGGGCTAAAGAACTTGATTTAAAAGTTCAAGCTATTATTGGTGGTGCTAATATGAAACGCCAAATTGAAAATTTAAAGAAAAAACCTGAGATTATTGTCGGAACACCAGGTCGCTTATTGAATTTAGCTGAAGATAAAAAAATTAAATTACATAAAGTTAAATCAGTTGTCATTGATGAAGCGGATGATTTATTAACGGATGAAACACTAACAACTTGTCGTGATTTAATCAGCCAGGCACCTGCAGGCATTCAATTAAGTTTCTTTTCTGCGACGGAAACGGCAATATTAGATGATTTGAAAAAATGGTTTGGTGCTAATGTGACAACTTATGATGTTCGTGAAGTTGATCAAACACAAGGTATCGTTCACCATTATTCAATTGAAACACCAACGCGTAAACGTCAATCAACGTTGCGTCGTTTAGCAAATGTTGAAGATTTTTATGCACTAGTTTTCTTTAACCAACTATCATCGTTACAAGATATGGCTCAAAAATTAAAATATGATCATGTACCAGTCGCTGTCTTAGATAGCGAGCAACGCCAAGTTAATCGTGCTAATGCTTTATCACAACTTCATAAGCATGAAATTAAATTATTACTAACGACGGATGTTGCCGCTCGAGGTTTGGACATTCCAATGTTACCCGCAGTCGTAAATTATGATATGCCTAAAGATACGACGTCATATATTCATCGTGTCGGCCGGACAGGCCGGATGGGTGCTGAAGGGATGGTTATTAATCTTGGAAATGAACATGATCTACGTACCTTAAAACAAGATTTAAAAAATACACCATTTGAAATTGAAAAAGGTTACTTATATGATGGTGCGATTGTAACAGAAAGACCAGAACGTGTGGCTGAACCAAAAGCTAAGAAACTTAAACCAGTTGAAGTGAAAGCCAAAACAGTTGATGGTCAAAAGCAATCTGATGAACCAGTAAAGAAACCACATCGTAAAGTTCGTTTGAGAAATCAAAAAAATAAAGGTAAAAGACGCAAACCAAAAGCAGAACATTTTGATTAATGAGAAGGATCATCCAATAATAATTGGATGATTTTTTTATTGACTAATTTTGTAAGCGATTGCACGAATAGGGTAACCGTGCTATATTTAAAGAGGTTAATTCGTACAGAAGAAGGAGTTGAGTAGATCCATGACAAATATGAAGTTAGATGAAACTCATTTTGGAAGTTACTTTGATTTATCAATTTATGCCTTTAATAAAAAAGTATCAGCACAGAGAAAGAGCTTTTTTCGCAAACTTTATGAGCATTCATCAGATTGGGGCTCAGTTGAATCTGGGAAAGTTGTCAGCGGTGTGATTAATACACCATTTACGACTCATTTTCACGGGACTCAATTTAAAATGGGTGGTATTGGCTATGTTGCAAGTTATCCAGAATTTGCTGGTCAGGGTAGTATTGGACAATTAATGAATTTAGCTCTGGATGAGATGTATGATAATGGAACGACATTATCGTATTTAGCGCCATTTTCGTATCCGTTCTATCGTAAATTCGGTTACGAAGCAACATTTGATCAAACGATATATCGGATGAATACGAAGGATTTACCACGATTAAAAGTTAAGGCCATAGGTCACGTTGAACGTCACCGTTATTTGGATGTAAAAGAGGAATTAAATAAATTATACCAACAGAATCAGCTCTCTCAACAAGGTGGTATTGAACGGCCAGATTGGTGGTTAACTTATTCGGCGGAGAAACACCCTAACTGGGAAGTAGCGGTCTATTATAATGAAAAAAATGAGTCAGAAGGCTATCTTGTTTATCAAAGAGAAACTGATGAATTTAAAATCGTTGAATGGATATATCAAACAAGTGAGAGTTGGCTCCAATTACAAAATTTTGTGCTTAAGCATCAATCAGCATACGAATGGTTTAGTTATGAGAGTCCAATTGGACAGCCATTTCCAGATGTACTGGCAAATCCTCAAGTTGAAGTGACAACGCAACCTTACATGATGGCAAGAATTGTAAATGTTGAAGACTTTCTCAGCAGATACCCTTACCAGCAAGATTTTCCACAAATTGTGATTCAAGTTCAAGATTCGACTATTCAGGCTAATGAAGGCTATTGGCAAATTAGCCGAATAGACGGACAAACAAAAGTTGAAAAGACTGAAAATTCAGCAACTACGTTTACAACGGATATTCAAAATTTAACACGAAGTATGATGGGGTATCGAACATTTAAACAATTAAAACAATATGGATTTGTATCAGGCGACGTGACGTTATTCGATGGCGCATTAATTAAAGAACAACCGATATTAAGTGATTATTTTTAAGGAGAGAATAGATAATGGAATATGAAAAAATGAGTCAATTTCCAACTGATTTTTTATGGGGGGCTTCCTCAGCTGCTTACCAAATTGAAGGTGCGTATCAAGAAGATGGTAAAGGATTATCAGTTTGGGATAAATTTGTAAGAATTCCTGGGAAAACATTTAAGGGTACAAATGGTGATGTAGCCGTCGATCATTATCACCGTTTTAAAGAAGATGTCGCCTTAATGAAGGAGCAAGGATTGAAAGCTTACCGTTTTTCAATTGCTTGGACACGTATTTATCCAGAAGGAAAAGGTAAAGTTAATCAAAAGGGGATAGATTTTTATAATCGATTAATCGATGAGTTAATTGCGAATAATATTGAACCTGTTGTGACACTTTATCATTGGGATTTACCACAAGCATTACAAGATGAATATGCTGGTTGGGAATCTCGTGAAATTATTACTGATTTTACGGATTATGCGAAAACTTGTTTTGATGCATTCAGTGATCGTGTTAAATATTGGGTATCATTAAATGAACAAAACGTATTTATTTCTCATGGCTATCAAATGGAGAGTCATCCGCCTGCAGTAAATGATGAAAAAAGAATGTATGCTGCAAATCACATTGCTAATTTAGCAAATGCTTCAGCAATTAAGGCATTTCATGAAGGTCATTATCAAGGTGAAATTGGGCCTAGCTTTGCCTATAGCCCGGGTTATGCAGTTAATGGAGATCCTAAAAACCAAGTTGCGGCTACTAACTATGAAGATTATGCTGCTCATTTTTGGATGGATATTTATGTTTATGGACGTTATCCAAAAATGATTTATAAATGGTTAACTGAACGTGGAACTGCACCTACTGTTACAGAAGCAGATCAAGCTCTTTTAATTGCTGGAAAACCAGATTTTATGGGTTTAAATTATTATCAAACCCAAACAATTGCGGCTAATCCGTTAGTTGGTGGTGTTGGACTTGCTGCTGAAAATAATACAGGTAAAAAGGGGACTAGCTCCGAAAGTGGCGTTCCAGGCATGTTTAAGACTACTAATAATGAATTTTTAAAACAAACTGATTGGGATTGGAATATTGATCCTGAAGGGCTAAGAATTGCTCTGAGAAGAATTGATAGTCGTTACGACTTACCTGTTCTTATTACTGAAAACGGTCTTGGTGCTTATGATAAATTAGAAGAAGGCAATACAATTCATGATGATTACCGAATTTACTTTATCAATGAACATATTAAAGCCATTCAAGAAGCCATTTCAGACGGTGTAAAAGTCATTGGGTATACAACTTGGAGTTTCACTGATTTATTGAGCTGGTCAAATGGCTATCAAAAGCGCTATGGCTTTGTTTATATTGATCGTGATGAAGAAAGTGCGAAAGAATTAAAACGATATAAGAAAGATTCATTCTATTGGTATCAAAAGGTCATTAAAGAAAATGGTAGTAAGTTATAAAGTAATTTAAATAGCTATTGATAACGCTTACAATAAATGATACAATAAATATGAAATGAGTGTTACTGATTCGATCAGGCATGACCTATTGATGTAGATATGAAAATATCTGTATTTGTAGGTCATTTTTTATGGGAAGGGGTCGGTTTGATGTGAAGTTCGTAAAAAATTTTAATAATAATGCAGCTTTAGTTGAATCATCCGACAATGTTGAGTGGGTGGTCATTGGTAACGGTATTGGATTCGGTTATCATGCTGGAGATAATATCGATAAGGACCAGATTGACCGACGGTTTAAAGCTGAAGAAGATTCAGATACAATGAAATTAATTTCAGGATTTGATGCAGAAACTTTGGAAGTTACGACAACTTTTGTTGGAGTAGTAGAGCCATTAATTGATGTGACATTTGATGATGTTCAATTTTTGATTTTAGTGGACCATTTTCAATATTCATTACAAAAAAATCGTGAAGAAATGTTTTTAAATGACCGATCTGTTCATTGGGAAATGAAAAAATTATTTCCAAGTGAATTCCAAGCTGCAAAGGTTGGTATTAAAGAAATCGAATCAAAATTTGACATTACGGTTCAAAATAATGAATTGATTTTATTAACCTATCATTTGATTAACGTCAAAGAAGGCGGACATGCTGTTCAAGAATCGATGAAGCTGACAGAACTCATTTCGGGAATTGTTAATATTATTCAATTAGATACTGGTATTATTCTCGACGAAAAATCATTTAATTATAGTCGATTTGTCTCACATTTACGCTATTTATTCATTAGGCATTTTCATAATACTGAGATTGATCGTGCAGAACTTGACCCTGAGTTGCTCGCCATGATGATTAGTCGGTATCCACAAGTGTACGAAACAGTGGAAAAAATCGTGCAGTATATTCGAGAACGGGCCGATTGGGATTTACAAGCAGACGAACAAGTTTATCTAGTTTTACATATCTGGCGAGTAACCCATCGGCAAACAGAAAATTAAATAAATTGATAATTAGGTGTGTTATTGCCATTTATAAGCAAGCATAAACCCAGTTATCCATGCAAACTCGTATTTTTTGAGTTGAAATGGATAACTGGGTTTTAATTTATAAAAAATATAAAGGAGTGATTGTGATGAGTTACGAAAAATTAGCTAAAGATATTTTAAAAAATGTAGGTGGCGAAGCTAACGTTAATAGCGTAGTCCATTGTACAACCCGACTAAGATTTAAATTAAAAGATGAATCTAAGGCCAATACCGATATGTTGAAAAATATGGACGGCGTAGTGACCGTTGTTAAAAGTGGCGGCCAGTACCAAGTGGTTGTTGGAAATCAAGTTCCGGAAGTTTATGATGCATTAGTTAAAGGTAGCGGACTTGATGGTGATGGCATTGTGCCAGATAATGATGGCGAAAAAATGAAACCGCTTGATGCCTTTATTGATATGATTTCAGGTATCTTTGCACCAGCTCTAGGTGTTTTAGCTGCAACAGGGATGATCAAAGGAATAGTTTCATTACTAGTCGCATTTAGCTGGGTGGCACCGACATCTGGAACGTATATTATTTTAAATGCATTAGGAGATTCTTTCTTTTATTTCTTCCCGATTATCTTAGCTTACAGTGCTAGTAAAAAATTCCACGTTAATCCATTGTTGGCAATGGTTATTGGTGCATCCTTAGTTTACCCAACTATTGTGGCACAATTGCCAGCAACACTAGCCGCTTCAGGTGGAAAAGTGCTGTACACTTTATTTGCAGGAACAATTTTTGAATCACCAATCTATATGACATTCTTGGGGATTCCAGTAATCATGATGAGTTACGCATCATCAGTTGTACCTATTATTGTATCAATTTGGTTTGCATCAAAAGTGGAACCATTCTTCAAAAAAGTGATACCAGAAGTTGTACGAACATTCTTAGTGCCAATGTTAACAGCACTTGTTGTTGTGCCTATTACATTTATCTTTATAGGTCCCATAACAACTTGGGCTAGTGATATTGTGGCAACCGGATTTACAGCTGTATACACATTTAGTCCAATTGCCGCTGGCGCAGTTCTTGGTGGCTTATGGCAAGTACTTGTTATCTTCGGGTTACATTGGGGACTTGTTCCACTTGCCTTACTTAACATTTCAACAACAGGCTCAGATCCAATTTTAGCACTTATGCTAGGGACAACGTTCGCTCAAATTGGGTCAGTATTGGCAATTACAATTAAAACAAAAAATAAAAAACTAAAAGGTCTTGGCTATTCTTCATTTATTTCAGGAATCTTTGGTGTTACGGAACCCGCTATTTACGGAATTACGTTACCTCGTAAAAAACCATTTATTATTACATGTATTTCAGCCGCTATTGGTGGCATGGTTCTTGGTGTATTTGGGACAAAAGGATACATGGTTGGTGGATTAGGCATTTTCTCTATTCCAAGTTACTTGAATCCTAAGACAGGAATTGATATGTCATTCTACGCTGTGCTGATAGCAATCGTTGTTTCATTCGTATTGGCATATGTCTTAACACTTATGTTCGGTTTAACAAAGGAAGATCAAGAAGTACCCGTTGCTGTTGCTGAAACAAAAGTAACAACGTCAGTAGTACCTGTAGAAGTAGAAATGAGTGGAGAAATCCTTGGTAGCCCACTTAAAGGCGAAGTATTACCTTTATCAGAGGTTAAAGACCCTGTCTTTAGTTCTGGTATTATGGGTGACGGTATCGCAATTCTACCTGAAGTTGGTCAATTATACGCACCTGCTGATGGTAAAATAACATTAGTTTTTCCAACAGGACACGCAGTTGGTATGGTGACAGACGATGGCGCCGAAATTTTAATGCATATCGGAATGGATACAGTTGAATTAGAAGGTAAGTATTTTGAAATTCAAACAGAAATTGATACCGTCGTAAAAAAAGGCGATTTATTACTTAAATTCGATATTGAAGGTATTAAACAGGCAGGATATGAAATTATTACGCCAATTATCGTGACGAACACACCAAAATATAAAAAAATTAAACCACTTGCTAAAGACCAGTCAGAAATAATTGTTGGTACTGATTTATTAGATTTAGAAATTAATTCAGGAGGTCAATAAGATGACAAAATCAAATTTTCCAGATAACTTTTTATGGGGTGGCGCAACGGCCGCTAATCAATTTGAAGGGGCCTATGATGTTGATGGTAAGGGCCTGTCATTAGTAGATATATTACCAGACGCACACCATGGTCGCTGGGATTATTTATTTAATGTAAAAGAAGCGATGCAGATGAAAGAAGATTTTTATCCTAGTCATGAATCTGTTGATTTTTATCATCATTATGAAGAAGATTTACGATTAATGGCAGAAATGGGTTTCAAAACCTTCAGAATGTCAATTAGTTGGCCACGGATATTTCCACAAGGTGATGAAAAAGAACCAAACGAAAAAGGGCTAGAATTCTATGATAAAGTTATCGATCTTTGTAACGAATTAGGGATGGAACCGTTAGTAACAATTAACCATTTCGATACGCCGTTAGGGATGTTGAAAAAAATGAATGGTTGGGCTGACCGTCGAATGATTGATAATTACTTAAACTTTTCACGCGTCTTATTTATGCGTTATAAGGATAAGGTTAAGTATTGGTTAACATTTAACGAAATTAATATGATTTTACACATTCCGTTATTGGGCGGTGGATTAGATTTGGAAGGGATTGATAATCCTGACCAAATCAAATATCAAGCGGCACATCATCAATTAGTTGCCTCTGCGCTTGCGACAAAATTAGCACACGAAATTAATCCTGATTTTAAGATAGGGTGTATGTTAGCGGCTGGGGTTACCTATCCCAATACACCTAATCCAAAAGATGTATTTGAAGCAATGACAAAGGATCGGGAAGGATACTTCTTTATTGATGTTCAGTCACGTGGCTACTACCCAAGTTATTCGGCAAGATTATTTAAAGATATGGGTATAGAAATTAAAATGGCAGATACCGACGAAAAAGATTTATTAGAAAATACAGTTGATTTCATTTCATTTAGCTATTATTCATCAAGATTAGCAAGCGCTGATCCTGAGATGACTGATAAAACAGCAGCAAATGTCTTTGATAGCTTAAAAAATCCTTACTTAAAGACAAGCGAATGGGGCTGGCAAACAGATGGCCTTGGTTTGAGAACAACGATGAATCAAATTTATGATCGTTATCAGAAACCATTATTTGTTGTTGAAAATGGATTAGGTGCAAAAGATGTTGTGGAAGAAGGCAATAAAATTCATGATGATTATCGCATTTCTTATCTAAGTGAAAATATTGAAGCAATGGGTGAGGCGATTGCAGACGGGGTTTCTTGTCTAGGTTACACATCATGGGGCTGTATCGATTTAATTAGCGCAGGCTCAGGCGAAATGGCGAAACGCTATGGTTACATTTACGTAGATCGAGATAACGAAGGTAACGGGACGCTAAATCGATTGAAAAAAGATTCGTTCTATTGGTATCAAAATGTTATTAAAACAAATGGTGTCGAATTATAAACTGGAAAAATTGAAGATATAAAATTTCGATGCGATTTAAAATACTGTTTAAGCAATGATTGTTTGCTTAAACAGTATTTTTTTATTTGCGAAAGTCTTATTGCTTAGTGGAAAAATAATATTAGGTGTACAATTATCGAAATCTTAAAGATAGTTTAGAAAAGATTGGATAAAATGATGTGTTTTAGACCTTAAAAAAATTGTTAAACAAATATATATAACGTGGAAGAAGGTCTTTCCGATGAGAAAAAGGTTTAAACCTGTAAATAATGAAATGAAATGGGTAGGAATTGTTAGTATCGTGTTGTGTTTAATTGAACCATGGTTAATAGTTGTGAATTTAACGATTGGCATGTGGTTAGTGGGGACGGGTATGATTGGCATTGGAACTTATATTGAAAGACTACCCTTTTTTCAGAAAAATATTGGTTATCGTCTATGTGGTATGTTGTTATTTATATTAATTGCATTCATTAATACAATTTATATAATAGTAATTCTTCTACTGCTACAATTTCAAGGATAAAATAAATAGCACTTACAAGTTAAATATATAAAAAATAGGTTACAAAAGCTCGGCAGTATACCGAAGTCTTGTAACCTATAAGGCGGAAAATTTATTTAAGATGTCCCTGATCAGAGTCGAACTGATGACCTACCGCTTAGGAGGCGGTTGCTCTATCCAGCTGAGCTACAGAGACAAAAAGGCTGATTACTTCATTGTAAATGGCAAAAATAAATAAGTCAATTATTACTATTGTAGATTTTTAAATTCATAGTCATAATTTTCATTTACAACATGGCTAAGGTGTCAGTAGTTTCATAGATATTGATCTTTTAGTTCTAGCAATATTATATTTCTTGAGTGACAGCACAATTTTCTATTGTTATAATTAAACCATTAAATAATTTTATTTGGGAGTAAATAGCTTGATAAATAAGTTTGAATCTTTAAAAAAATATGGAACGGTATTTTGCGTTATTTTTATATTAAGTTTTTTTCTGACAGTTCCGCAGATACTTAATAATAGTTTAGTAGTTGGTGCTGATTCTCTATTCCATTTTAACCGTATCTATGATGATTATATGCAGCTTAAAACAGGTAACTTTAATTATTTTCAATCTAATTACGGTTTTCAACAAAGTGGTCGAATTGTTAATGCCTTATATGGACCAGGGTTTACTTACCTTTTAGGTGGATTACTAGGTATCGTGCATAGTTGGATTAAATTTGAAATTGTCACGTCATTCATAATTTTCTTTATTAGTGGATTTTCAATGTATTTTCTATCTAGAGAATTGAAAGCGACTAAAAAAAATTCAGTCTTAGCTGCTAGTCTTTTTATGGGTAGTTTCTATATCACTCGATGGTCAATCTATCAGAATTTTATGATATGGGGCGTTATGTTGATGCCTTTGATTGTCATTCTTGGGCTTAAAATGATTAAAAATAATGCTAAGGATTTAAAAGTACTACCTTTAGCATTAGCAGTTTCAGTGCTAATCCAAATTCACGTCTTAAGCGCCTTAATGTCAATTGGCGTTTTAGTTGTATTCTTTTTCATTGGCTTTATTCAAACTAACCAGAAATTACAACTTTTATTAAAATGTTTTCTAGCCAGTTTACTGGCGTTAGTTCTGACCTTTAATGTTTGGGGAGCTATGTTGGATGTTTTCTCAAATAATAAAATATATTCACCATTTGCCAATTCAAACATGTCTGGTTCAACCATGAACCTTTCAACTGGTAACTATAGTGGTACACAGTTTGGATTGGTTATGAGTATCATTTTTGTGTTACAAATTGTTTGGTTGTTTTCAAAAAGAAAAGAATTATCTCTAGCTAATAAGATTGTTACTATAATAGGAGCTATTTTTCTTGCTCTAACTACAAATTTATTTCCGTGGACTAGGATATCTATATTAATTCCACAGTTACAAAGTTTTTTACAGTTTCCTTATCGATTTGATAGTTTTACTACGATTCTATTAGTAGCGGGGTTCAGTGCTACAATTTCTACGTTACCTTCGCCGAATGCAAAGAAAAATTGTTCATTGTTTTTAATTGTCGGAAGTATTTTTATTTTAGGGCAATCGTATAGTGATATTCAGACTAAAAATGAAATTTGGAATTCAAATGAGTCAATTATAGCTAAAGGACATGTTACAACCCCAGATTCTTTAAGTACTGTCCAAATAAGAAATGCTTTTACTAATCGTGATTTAAAAAAAGGGTTAGAGGTAGCACAAAAATCAACTCCAGATTATTTACCTAATAATCAAGAATTAAGCAAGGATCCTTACAATGAATATAAAAATGAAATTATAATGAATAAGTCAAATATTATAAAAAGAGTGACAGATAAGGGTGATTTATCGCTTAGATGGACTGCAACAAAAATAGGAGAAACAATGTCCTTACCTATTATTGTTTATAACAATTCAAAAGTTACACTAAATGGAACTAAGCTTAATATAAAAAAGATTACCTTATCAAATATAGGTAGTCCAACGATTAAAGCAACAAAAAAAGGTATCAATAGAGTAACGCTTAGTTATCATTCAAAAATCATTACTAAACCTCGACTAATGATGGTTATTGCAGCGTGGGTGATTAGTAGCTTAGCTTTTATTACCTTTACTTATAGGGATTATAAAAATGACATTTAATATAAACAAACATATGATTTTAATATACTATATTAAGATATACTTTCTGAATTTGGGTTACAAAAACCTAATCAATAAAATAAGTAGTAGTGAAAAAGGTATAAACTAACAGAAATGCTAGTTTATACCTTTTTATGTGATCATTTATGCCCAATCCCCATTACGGAAAACGGGTACTGTACTGCCATCCTCACGAAGCCCATCAATTGACATGTCAGATGAGCCGACCATGAAGTCAACGTGCGTTTGGCTTAAATTTAAACCAGCAGCGGCTAATTCAGTATCGTTCATTTTAGTACCATCCTTAATAGAGAAGGGATAAGCGGAGCCAAGCGCTAAATGGTCACTGGCATTTTCATCGAATAATGTATTAAAGAACGTTATTCCTGATTGTGAAATTGGAGAAGGGTCTGGAACTAAAGCAACTTCACCCAATGATTTTGCGCCATCATCAGTCTCTAGTAAGTGCTGTAAAACTTCTTCACCTTGTTCAGCAGTTGCTTTAACAACCTTACCTGCTTCAAAAGTAAATTTCATACCACTCAAAGTAGTTCCTGCGTAGCTTAATGGTTTTGTTGAAGAAATGTAACCATCAATACGTCTAGAATCAGGTGCGGTGAAAACTTCTTCGGTAGGCATGTTAGCCATGAATTCATGACCTTGTGCATCAAATGAACCGGCGCCTTCCCACAAATGATTTTTAGGGAGACCGATGACGATATCTGTCCCTGGGGCAACATAATGTAAAGCAGAAAATTGTTCTTTATTTAATTCTTCAGCTTTTGTGCGCAATGTTAAATCATGTTGATGCCATGCTTCAATTGGATCTTCATGATCAATACGTGTTGTTTTAAAAATTTCTTCCCAAAGTCGTGAAACAGCAAGTTCGCCTTTTAATTCAGGAAAAACGAGTTCAGCCCAAGCAGTATCTGCGGCAGCGACTACAGTCCAACTAACGTCATTATTTTGAGTTGCTTTACGTAATGGACGTAGAGCTTGACCCATAGCTTTTTGGCGTGAGGCAATCTTTTCAGAAGGGATACCAGCAAAGGCATCAGGATCATCTGACATGACTGAGATGCGAGATGCTTTTTTAGCAACCCAATCTTCAACTTCTGAGGTTGCATAACCAGGAACGTCGACTAAACGGTCTAGTGGAGCAAATTCAAGGAATGATTTCGAGACATGACTATCTGCCCATTTAACGATAACTTCACTTGCGCCAGCAGCATAAGCTTCATTGACGATTAAATGAGCTAATTTTTGTTGGGTTACGGAAATTTGTAGGACGATTGTTTGGCCTTTTGAGACGTTAACACCGACTTTGACGATTAATTCAGCATATTTTTTAAGTTGATCTTCAAAATTTATTTTTGACATAGAAAGACCTCCAAATTTATTTATGAAATAATGATAACATATTAATGAGAAAATGATTAATAATTAGGCTATTAAATTTTTGTTAACAAAATCAGAATTTTGTCTTTTCTTTGGTATAATAGTAACTAATATAATCATTGAGGAGGCCAATTATGAAAAAAGTAAAAGTGATGACTGTTTTTGGGACGCGTCCAGAAGCAATAAAAATGGCACCTGTTGTCTTAGAGTTAAAAGAACGTACGACGGAGTTTGAAACAGTAACTGTCGTAACAGCACAACATCGCCAAATGTTGGACCAAGTCTTAGAGATATTTAAAATAACGCCAGATTATGATTTGAATGTGATGCACGCTAACCAGACATTAAGTGATACAACTCGAAATGTTTTACAAAAATTAGATGATGTTATTAAAGTAGAGCAGCCTGATATTATTTTAGTTCATGGTGATACAACAACAACATTCGCCGCTAGTATTTCAGCTTTTTATAATCAAGTGGCAATTGGACACGTTGAAGCGGGATTACGGACTTGGGATAAGTATTCACCGTTTCCAGAAGAAATGAACCGTCAACTAACAGATGTACTGGCAGATATGTACTTTGCCCCAACTTCGCAAAGCAAAACTAATCTGTTATTAGAAAATCATCCAAAAGAAAATATTTTTGTAACAGGTAACACAGCCATCGATGCTTTAAAACAAACAGTTCAAAAAGAGTATGACCATGATGTTCTATCAGAAGTAAATCCTGCGAATAAAATGATTTTACTCACGATGCATCGTCGTGAAAACCAAGGTGCACCTATGCGTCGTGTTTTCGAAGTGATTAAATCTGTCGTTAAAGATCAGCCAGATGTTGAAGTCGTTTATCCGGTTCATTTAAATCCAGTTGTTAAAGATTTAGCCGAAGAAGTCTTAGGTGGAGAACAGCGCGTTCATCTAATTGAACCGCTTGATGTGGTTGATTTTCATAATATCGCTGCAAAAAGTTACTTTATTATGACGGATTCAGGTGGTGTTCAAGAAGAGGCGCCATCATTAGGAAAACCAGTTCTTGTTTTACGTGATAACACAGAACGTCCGGAAGGCGTGAAGGCGGGTACATTGAAGTTAGTTGGAACTGACCCTGTGAAAGTCAAAGAAACCATGCTATCATTAATAACTAATAAGACAGAGTACGAACGAATGGCAAATGCTAAAAATCCTTATGGAGATGGGCAAGCAGCTAAACGAATATTAGATGCCGTTGCTTATCGATTTGGAGATAGTCAGCAAGAACCTGAACGTTTCGAATAAATGGAGGATTTCTAAAGCATGAGCAAAAGAACAAAACGTCCCATTATTATTGGTGTAACAGGTGGTACTGGTAGCGGTAAGACGACGGTTAGTAATGCTATTTATTCACAATTAGCTGGCGAATCAATCATGATTTTACAACAAGATACTTATTATAATGATCAAGCTGAAATGAGTATGGAAGAACGTAAAGCAGTGAACTATGATCATCCACTCGCGTTTGACAACGAACAGATGATTAGTGATTTGGAACAATTGTTGGATAATGAAGCAATTGATATGCCTGTTTATGATTACACACAGTTTACTCGTTCAAGTGAGACGATCAGAACAGAACCTCAAGATGTTATCATTGTTGAAGGAATTCTAATTCTAGGGGACGAAAAGCTCAGAAGTTTAATGGATATTAAAGTTTTTGTTGATACAGATGATGATTTACGTATTATTCGCCGTATCACACGTGATATGAAGGAACGTGGTCGCTCATTACAATCAGTTATTGATCAATACGTTAAAACGGTTAAACCAATGTATAATCAATTCATTGAACCAACGAAACGCTATGCGGATATTATTGTGCCAGAAGGTGGCGCAAATACAGTTGCTATTGATTTATTGTCAACTAAAGTCCGTGACATTTTACAACAAGACTAGCTAAAAAATCTCATACCAAAAAGTCCCCAAAAGTCTCATGACTTTTGGGGACTTTTTGGTATGAAAAAACTGTTGTTGGTAATAGCTTTTACGCTATTACCAACAACAGTTAGAGTGGACTTGTCATTTATGAACACTATTTTTGTCTAGTTTTCTATTTATAAAATGGAGTGTTATCATCGATAAAATACTAATAATCCAAGTTAAAATGACGAAAAACAAACGCCATGTAGTGATCATTTCCGATTGATATCTAAGCACTACACGATTACTCCCTTTTTTTGTTGCCTTAACAGTAGGGACACCTAATGCAGATAGAGATAATCGGTGTAATTGACTTCCATTTAAGGAGAGCTCTGAATTATTATAAACGACAATAGGAAGTGCGATGGATTCACCTTTTTTTGTCGCATGCCATTTAAGGATTAAATCACCATTTTTTGTAACAGTCTTAGTGATATTAGGACGATTCCTAACAATATCTTTCTTGTATTCTTTTTTATTATATGTTGTCTTTTGTTCTTGATTATTTGGTAAATAATCTGGGGCTATTTTTTTAACCACCTTTAATCCTTTTGATAAATCAGAACTAGTAAAATTAGTTCTAATTTGATCACTCGTTAGATGATTTGAAACGACAACGCTCCCTTTATAAATAAGAGGATCATTGGAATTCCAGAGCTTATTTTGCTGTTGAATATCAATATATGATTGACCTAAAATAAAAAGACTACTAATGATTAAAAATAACTCGCCAAACTTTTTAGGCTTAAATGAAGGTAGCTCAGAAAGAGAGTTGCCAAAACCAGCAAGTAATAAGACAGTTGCAAAACCATAAAAGCGGTAAGGAAATTGTAAAAAACTTCGAAGCTGTGGTATTAGATTCGATATTGTCGTCCAAGGAACAAGATTTGTTGATAACAGGAGAAATAAGGCTCCTAATAGTGTCATTAGCTTATTAGAAAGTGATACTTGTGACCACCTAGAAAATAGTAAAATAAATTGTAAAATGAAAATAACGCTCATAAATAGTCCTATAGATGAAGCGCTATAGCTAGTTGTTGAAAAACGCATTGTAGCACTAGCCATATCTAAGTGAGTGTAAGGCGAGTACAGCGTATTTCTTGTGAAAATTTCTAGCATAGCGCCCCAAACATTAAAGGTTAGAACAATAGTTAGAAGGGCCGCTAAGAAACATTTTGATAAAAGCTGTAATTTTTGATTTGTCTTGTAAAAACCGACAACAAAGAAGATAAAGATGACGCCAACCGACATTAAGGCACTTAAGACATGAATTTGAATAAGCGCTGAAATCAATAATGCTAATGGTAGTACTTTTAAATCCTTAGCATTATTTTTAATCATTTTAAGCCCGAGGATGACAATTAAGGGCATTAGCATAACGCCCCAAGACATAAAATTCTGGTTAATTGACCAACGGGTAACGTAAAAACTCCCCATAAATAGACTAGCAATCAATAATGAAATTTTCTTAGAGGATTGAAGCTCTCTAGATAGAAAATACATTGAGTAACCACTAATAAAGAAAATTAAAAAGGAGGTTATGATTTGAAATAAAATCCAATTATGAACAATTAAGAGTAAGATACCTAACAGATAAGCAAAACCTGGTCCATATAAGGCGTTAATAATGCGACCACTCTGTAAAAAACCATAGTTAGTTTGAAAATAACTAAAGTTACCTGTTTTAAATTGGATATAGGTATCGTAAATACGATTGAAATGAAAAAGCGAGTCACCACCTAAGACTAGACTGTGGTTGATTATTTGTGGAAGAACTAAAAATAAACTAATCAAAAAGATGGTTGTAAATACGATTAAACGATTTTTAAGATAACTGACTTTATTTAACAAGATAGTAAACCCCTAATAGATTTATTTAGTAGATGAGGTCATAATAATATCATTTATGTCTAATTAAAGTCTTCTTAAACGTCTCCAAATTAGAGGTGTTAAACTATAACTCCCCCAAACAATGAGGCCAAAAACACTTAAAAGAAAACCAGTTGATAAGCCAGGTGTTTGATAACTATAAATGATATGATGAGTTCCTTTTTTTAATTTTAAGCCAATAAAAGCGCTATTTGTTTTAATAACGGGCACGCTATGACCATTATCAGTCGCTGTCCAACCTGTAGAGTAAGGGATAGATGATGTTAGGATACCTAATTTATTTGTTGTTATTTTGCCACTAACTCTATTTGTAGCAAATTTTAATGAATTTAATTTATTTTTCTGGATTTTTTTAACATCATTTGTGTAAGTTTGACCAAGCGGAACGGCAGTAATTTTAAGGTTGAATGAGTAAGTCCCTGAATTTGATAAAAGTAAATCCAAACTTTTGGGCATTTGTTTTTGATAGCCCATATTTAGGGTAGCATCAGATAAAACTTTAAAGAAAGAAAGATTTTCAATACCCAATTGCTCAATCGTATTAGTCGTTAAATTAGATTTAACCCCGATCGAATAGCCTGTATTGGAAGAACCTGTCGTCAGTTGCTTCCTAAGCGATTTCTGTGCTGACCGGGGACCATTCGTATCTAATAACTGGTTATCTGGTTTCGTAGTATTATTAAAAATAGCCATATTCACTTGTTCTTTAGAGGACAGTGATTGGTGCTTAATGTTAGTTAATGAAAGATGCAATTCAGAATTTTGATATTTTTTTGCGTTCTTAATGTCAATCTGATAGCTATCTGAAACAGGATTATTACGATAGTGATTATTGGTAATACGTGTTTTTGTTTCGTTAGGTTCTCCGGCGTTCACTGTTTTTACAATTGTATAGGCAACGTTTTCAGTATCAAATGTTGATTGTTTCTGGTTAAATCCGGATGTATCCGCGATACTAACGGCTTTAGCTAATTGACGTTCTTGATCAGAAGCGGATAATTTAGCAGTTTTTTGATTTGAAGTGACATCAGATTGCCAATAAATTAATGGAAAATTATTCTTAGTTTCATAAAGATTGGTTTTCTCAGGTTTATTTTTATTTTCAGATTTAGTTTTGAGTAATGTATAACCATAGGGGATCTTTGACTCATTTGGCTCATTTGAATGAGTAAAGAGATACTTAACGCCAAAAAAGTTATTAGCGATTGTTCGATCATCAAAATTTTCAATCGGAATATTATTGTTATATTGAGCATTTTGTAACCTGTTTGAAAATACTCCGACTGCGCCATTTTGAATCGAGTAGTATGAGTTAATTAAATTTAAATCATTATTTAAATTATTTCGTAACATGTAGTTAGAACCAAAGTTATAATTTTGGCTAATCGTTGAAACACGAAATGAGTTAGATTTAGGAAGAGAATTATCTAATCCATCAAATAGATTAGATGATAGTTTCTGGTAACTACCAGAGGGCATTAAAGTCTTACTATAAAAGTTAGTGAAAGGTGATGCAAAAGAAACCCCAGTAAAGATCAAGTTCACTAGGATAAGACCGAATATGATTCGACCAGAATTTTTATTTTGACGGTAAAGTAAGATTGCGACAAAAAAAGAAATTAAAAAGATAACAGGAATGAAAATTTCTGTCGTCCCATTAATATAAAAGGGTAATGATACTAAAAGTAAATAGATACCAAGACAAATACTGAGGTATTTAATTTCAGGCAACGTTATTTTTTTGAGAGAATCAATGAAGAAGGCACTTCCAAGTGAAATGGGAACAAATAATAATAGAATCCAACGATTAGAAGGGGCTTGAAAACCATTAAACATCGCACCAAACATTGGGAATAGTAACATAATCAACCCAATTGAAAGACTCGTTGTCATTAGTGGGTAGTGTTTCCAATGGTAAAACAGATGGAATAATGCTAGAACAGCTAAACTACTAAAGCCAAATTTAACCCAGAAAGAAGATACTCCGCCAGCAAGTAATTGAGCAGGTAAATTAATGTAGTAATAAGCGGGGAAAGAGGTCAAACCATTTGCGAATAGACCACCTGACCGAGTTGAACTAAAGACCGCAAGAATTGACGGTAGCATGATAAAGGCAGAAATCAGTAAACTGATGACTGTACTGATTAAAAAAGTGCCCGCTGTTTTAAAGAAACTGAGATTTTTTCGATAATAATAAATGAAACGTAGTACTAAATATACAAAAGCACCGATGCCTAAGACTATGGCGAAGTAAAAGTTACTGATAAACATCCATGAAAAAGCAAAAATGAAGAAATGTGGTTTAAACCCTTGTAAAATTTTTTCTATTCCGACAATTATAAGTGGAAAAAGAATGAATGGTGTTAGGAAAAAAGGTTGCATTAGGGATGAATAAAGTGAAAAAGAAGTGAAGGTATAAATGATTGCCCCACCTAAGATCGCGCTATTCGTTAATTTAAAGTGTCTCGCAAAGAAGATAAATGATAGCCCCACGCAAAATAACCTCAAAATGAGTGTGAGCTGGTAAATAGTCACAACGGCACTTGAGGGAAATAATAGCGTAATATAGGCGAATACGTCTCCAATAACGTAATAAGCAAATGTTTGAAATTGATCTGCGCCAAGCCCTAATTTCCAAGACCACATTTGGAGTGGTTGAAAGGGATGGTTGATGAATTCACCAAGTAGTTGACGATAATTTTCTAATACAGGTAGATGCTGTTCAGCAGGATCATGACTTTGAATTAAAGAGTATCCAGCTAGTTTGTAAGTTCCAAAAATAAGAACAGCTAAAATTGCAAAAATGATAATGTAATAAAGATAGGTCATTTTTGATTTTTTTAGATCGAAACGAAACTTCTGCATAGCTGGAATCCCCCTATAATTAATCCTTTTTTGAACTGAAGACGTCTGATTCTTTAATAATATAGACGGGTCTGTTTTTGACTTCTAAGAAAATTTTACCTAAGTATTTACCAAGAATCCCAATACAAAACAATTGAATGCCACCCATCATTAAGATAACTGAAATCGTTGATGGCCAGCCAGCTGTTGGATCACCATAGAGTAACGCTCTAATAATAATAAAGATAATTGCAAAAAGAGAGCCAACAAATGATAGGAAACCAACAAATGTTGCAATTGAAAGAGGTACTTCTGAAAAGGCTATGATACCGTCTAATGAATATTTGAATAAGCCCCAGAAATTCCAACTTGTTTTACCAGCAACACGTTCTTGATTTGTGTATTCTAAGTATTCCGTATTAAAACCAACCCAACTGAAGATACCTTTTGAAAAACGATTGTATTCTGACATTGATAAGACAGCATCAACCATTTGACGGGTCATTAAGCGATAATCGCGGGCACCATTAACAATCTCAGTATCTGAGATGCGATTTATTAATTTGTAGAAAAGAGTAGCGAATGCAGAGCGAATCACAGGTTCACCTTGACGAGTTGTCCGACGTGTCCCCACACAGTCGTAGTCATTTTCTGGATCTTCTAAAATAGCTAACATCTTAGGCAAAAAGCTGGTTGGATCTTGTAAATCAACGTCCATAACAGTTACGTAATCGCCAGTCGCTTTTTGTAAGCCACAATATAAAGCAGCTTCTTTTCCAAAATTTCGTGAAAATGAAGCATAATGGACTGTTGCTGGATGATCTTTTTGTAATTGGCGCATTTCTTTGAGGCTGTTATCAGATGAACCATCATTAATAAACCAATATTCTAATCGGATATCTGGTAAATTGATAGACTCCTTTTCAACCGCATCAAAAAAAAGCGGAATAGATTCTTGTTCGTTGTAACATGGCACAACGATTGAAAGAACTTTGGTTGTCATAAATAAAGTGCCCCCTAGGATGAATTTACTGAATTTTATTTTATGATTTTTTGAAAATAAATAACTTACTAAAAATATAATTAATTAAAACGATGAAAATTTGATCAAATAACTTAACGAGTGATGCATCTAAGTGTAAAACAGAAACACCAATTGTCATAATTAATTGATCAATGACTAATGATAGAAGTCTAAAGCCAAAGAAAGATAAAACTTCACGTATTAAACCTGAAACATGAGTGTTCTTTGAGCCAAATACCCAAAGCTTATTAGTGACGAATGCAAAAACAACCGAAACAAACCATGCAATTACGTTTGCAAATTGATAATTTACACTAAGGTATGATTGGAAAACAACAAAAGTAACGATGTTAATTAGGGTTGTTAGACCACCAAAAATTAAATACGAAATTAGGGCATAATGTTTATGAAATAATTCATTTATTTTATTCATGACTAGTTTTCACTGCTAGTTACTTTATCAAATAGCTCTTTAGCAAAAGCTTCTAATTTAGTGATATCTTCTTCTTCAGGTGCTAAATCGATTTTTAGATTAGCTGAACCCTTTGTTGCGCCTGCTTCTTCGAAAGCTGAACCAAACTTATCAACAGCAGTTCCAAAAAACTCACCATAAAATGTATCGCCAGAACCGGCAACACCGAATAATTTACCGGTTAAATCAAGCTCCTGTAAGTCTTCATAAAAGTCCATGCCTTCATCAGGAAGTGAGCCTTCGTCATAAGTATAAGGAACGACAACGCTGATATCGAAGTTAGTTAAATCAGATGCATCTGATTGTGAGATTTCTTCCATCTCAACTGTTGCACCTAAATTTTCAAATGCTTCGGTAATAATGTCAGCGATGTCTTCATTATTACCTGTAATTGTTGCAAAAATAACTTTAGCTGAAACCAAACTAAATTCCTTCTTCCATATTAAAATAGTAGTTAAAGTATATCAGATAAAAAAACGATTGTGAAAGGAATTGAGTATCTCGTAACAAATTCTATACAATTGCGGTATAATAGTTGAGAAGAATTATTTATTATAGGAGGAAACAAATTAAATGATCACATTAAAATCAGAACGCGAAATTGAAGAAATGCGTGCTTCAGGTGCTATTATTGCAGGGATGCATAAGGGATTACGAGATATTATAAAACCAGGTATTTCTAGTTGGGAAATTGAAACTTTCTCACGTAAGTATATTGAAAGCCATGGTGGTGTTGCTGAACAAATTGGCTTTGAAGGCTATAAATATGCGACTTGTGTCAGCATTAATGATGAAATTTGTCATGCTTTCCCACGTAAAGGGTTAATTTTAAAAGATAATGATTTAGTTAAAGTAGATACAGTTGTTAGTTTACATGGCGCAATGAGCGATTCTTGTTGGAGTTATGTTGTTGGTGAATCTACACCAGAAATTGATAAATTAATGGCAGTAACGCATAAAGCCCTTTACTTAGGAATTGATCAAGCCGTTATTGGTAACCGTATTGGTGATATTGGTCATGCTATCCAAACTTATACTGAAGACCAAATGGGCTATGGTGATGTTCGCGAATACGTTGGACATGGCATTGGACCTACCATGCATGAAAGTCCTTCCGTACCTCATTATGGTCAAGCTGGTAAAGGATTACGTCTTAAAGAAGGGATGACAATTACTATTGAACCCATGATTAATATTGGCGGTTGGGAATCAGAAAGTGATGATCCTAACGGTTGGACAACAAGAACTGCTGACGGTAGTTTGTCGTGTCAATATGAACATGTTATTGTTATCACAAAAGATGGTCCTAAGATTTTAACCTCTCAAGATCCAGAATTTGATGCGAAATATTTATAAAATAGATAGCTACAATGAACTGCTAACTTAATTGTTTAGCAGTTTTTTTGTATAATGTAGCGGATTCATGATAGAATTGTAATATTCGTAGAGTTTGAGATAAATTAATGGGATTTTGTATATCGTATAAAGAAAAAAAGGAGAAGTTAATTATGAAAGTTAGAAAAGCAATTATACCTGCAGCAGGTTTGGGAACTAGATTTTTACCAGCAACAAAAGCAATGGCTAAAGAAATGTTACCTATCGTGGATAAACCAACGATACAGTACATTGTTGAAGAAGCTAAAGCAGCAGGGATTGAAGATATTTTAATTGTTACGGGTAAAGGGAAACGCCCAATTGAAGATCATTTTGATTCAGTACCTGAATTGGAAGCTAATCTTAAAGCTAAAGGTAAATTAGAACAATTAAAAATGGTTGAGCAAACAACTGATATTAATTTGTTCTTTATTCGCCAGTCACATCCTAGAGGTTTAGGGGATGCTGTTTTAATGGCTAAAGACTTTGTTGGTGATGAACCCTTTGTTGTTATGTTGGGTGATGATATCATGCAAGATAAGGTACCATTAACAAAACAATTGATGGATCGCTATGAAGAAACACATGCTTCAACATTGGCTGTAATGGAAGTCCCACATAAAGAAGTATCAAAATATGGGGTTATTGCACCACAAAGTGAAGTGTCAAAAGGGCTATATGATGTTGAAAAATTTGTTGAAAAACCAGCTGTTGATGAAGCACCAAGTGATTTAGCTATTATTGGTCGTTACTTGTTAACACCAGAAATCTTCGGGATGTTAGAAACACAAGAACCTGGTGAAGGTAATGAAGTCCAATTGACTGATGCTATTGATCGTTTAAATAAAGTGCAACGTGTATTCGCGCATGAATTTAAAGGTGATCGTTATGATGTTGGAAATAAATTCGGTTATTTAAAAACAAGTATTGATTTTGGTTTGAAACATCCAGAAGTTAAGGATGAACTTAGAGAATACATTAAAGAGTTATCTAAAAAATTATAATAAAATTAGAAGATTGGGCTGATTTTAAATGCTCAATCTATTTTTTTGTCTAAATGTGATACAATTTATTCTTATATAGATGTATTTCGCGGAGGAATCGTATGAAAAGTAAGTTCGTTCAGTTTATTAAAATATTTAAAACACAATTTATTAATGCCGATGTTAGTAATTCTTCGGTTATTATTGCGTACTATACGTTATTATCGATTTTTCCAGCAATTATTTTTATTGGTAATTTAATACCAATGCTTCATTTAAAGGTGTCCGTTATTTTAGAATATGTAAAAGTTGTGATGCCATCCGCGATATATAGCATTTTAGCACCGTTTATTGAATCGTTTCTGAAAAATGGAAATGGTGGATTATTGTCAATTGGTGCTGTCGTAACGTTATGGACGACAAGTAAGGGGATTAATGCATTGAAGAAAAGTTTCAACCATGCCTATAGTGTTGAAACGAAGCAAAATCCAATTGTTGGGCGAATTGTATCGTTTGTGTTAACGATTGGGTTAGTTATCTCCTTAGGTGCTATTATTTTGTTCTTTGGGTTCAGTCAAATAGTAGTTGAGGTGTTGACACCCATTTTACATTTGCCGGGAGAATTTTTAACTGTGATTACCACGGTTAAATGGCCTGTCGCCTTAATCGGTATTTTTATTATTATTTTATTACTTTATCGGATATTACCTAGTGCAAGACTTAGGTTCAGGGCAGTTTTACCAGGGGCAATTTTGACAACCATTGGGTGGATTTTATTGACCCAAGTATTTTCGATATACGTGCAGTATTTCGGTGGCGCTTTTAGTAGTTATGGTGCAATCGGAACAGTAATGATTATGTTATTCTGGCTGGATTTTGGGGCATGGATAATCATGCTAGGTGCTGTTCTTAATGCATCGATTGCTATTGTTCGACATGGTGAAGTTGAAGCACAATCTATTCAGCTAAATAGCTTATTTAAGCAATATAAAAGTCGATTTAGTAAGAAAAAATAAAATATTATAAATCGTTAGGGGAGGTAAGTTAATTGAAAAATAAGTCGATTAATTTAAAAAATCATGTCGGTGTATTTATTGTTATGTTTAGTGTGAGCTTGTTTTTAGTCTTACCTCAGATACTCGCACATAGTTTAGTTTTAGGTTCTGATTCTTTATTTCATTTTAATCGTATTTACGATATCTATATGCAATTTAAAACAGGCAATTTTAACTATTTCCAAACAAATTACGGGTTTCAACAAAGTGGTCGGATTATCAATGCTGTGTATGGGCCTGGATTTGCTTATCTGCTAGGTGGGTTGCTACTACTCGTACATAGTTGGTTTAATTTTCAGGTTATTTCTTCTTTTTTAATTTTCTTTATTAGTGGTTACTCAATGTATTTACTAGCTAAAGAAATAACTTCGACCAAAGATATCTCACTATTAATGGCTGTTCTTTTTATGGGTAGCTTGTGGATTGCGCGATGGTCAACTGAGCAAAATTTTATGGCTTGGGGTATCATGCTAGTGCCACTAGTTGTTTTAATGGGTGTTAAAATGATCAAAAATAACGCAGAAGGATTGCGAATTCTACCCTTAGCGTTAACCATGTCGGTAATGATACAGGTACATGTTTTAAGTGCCTTGATGTCGATTGGTGTCCTATTCGTTTTTTTTATAGTTGGTTTTATTCAAACGAATCAAAAATCGAAACTATTATTAACCTGTTTTTGGGCGGGGTTATTATCGTTAGTTCTGACATTTAATGTTTGGGGTGCCATGTTAGATGTTTTCGCAAACAATAAATTATACGCACCGCACGTTAATGTGATGATGTCCAATTCAACTATGAATTTATCGATGGGGGGGCCAACGCTTACTAAAATTGGTTTGGTTATGAGCTTCATATTTGTAGTACAAATTAGTTTATTGTTTATAAAACAAGCAAAATTTACGGTTACTAATAAAGTAGTAACTAGTTTAGGTTTAGTTTTCTTAGTCTTAACGTCAAAATTAGTTCCTTGGACGGATTTAGCCCAGGTTATCCCATCAATACAAAGTTTCTTGCAATACCCACGTCGCTTTGAAGGGTTCGCTGTAGTTTTATTATTAGCGGGTTTTAGTGCAACACTATCAAGTAGTTCATTTAAAAATTATCGGAAGTATATTGATCTATTCTTAATTGTTGGAGGTCTTGTTGTCGGAGTACAATCGTATTTAGAAATTCAAAAAAGTAATGAAGCATGGCATACTAATCAGTCGATAGTTTCTCCCAATAATGTTGATATCGCAGATAATACGAGTAACGAACAGATTACCAAAGCATTTATGAGTTCAAATCTAGATGATGGTTTAAAGTTGATTACCAAGGCATCGCCAGACTATTTACCTAATAATCGAGTATTAAGTGAACGTCCTTATCATGATTATCGATTAGACATGAAAAAAAATAAAGATGAAGTAAGTAAAACGATTAATAGTGAAGGAAAGTTAAGTCTGAGTTGGAACGCAACAAAAAAAGGAAATGAGATTTCTTTACCCGCGATAGTCTATAATAATTCAACTGTTCAATTAAATGGTAATAGCCTTGATCCTAAAAAAATGACCTTGTCAACTATGGGTAGTCCAACCGTTAAAGCAACTAAAATAGGTACAAATAGGTTAGTCATTGGTTATCATACGAAAATAATAACAAGAATTAGTTTAATCATCGTTCTAGCCACTTGGATAATTAGTTGCGTTAGTGCTGTTTTTATAAAAATCACTGATTATAAAAAAGAAATTAAGTTATGATATAGTTTTAACAAGTAATAGGGACTTCAAAAAGAGAACATAATTAATGATGTTCTTTTTCTGTATTAAAAATGAAATATAATACTTTTAAATATAACGTATAATTAAAAGTGTAGAGCACTACAACTTTGAAAGCGTGGTCAAAATGTTTAGAATATCATATCAGTTGACAATAAGATTAAACAATGATTAGACAAACGATTTTAAGTTTCATTTAAGTCTGGTAACATGTATAATAAATTATTGTGTCATTGTATACATCTAAAAAATTTAGGGGTAATTAATTATGAGTGAAGATAATATTAAACACCAAGGTAGCCACAAGAAGCATCATCATAAAAAGAAAAAAATGAGTACACTGAAAAAATGGGGGATTGGTGTCGGAATCGTCGTTGCCGCACTATTGGTTATTGGTGGTGTGTTGATGGCGAAGGTTTATCTAGATGCAAAAGACGTTGTAGATAATACATATCAAAAAGTAAATGTTAAAAGTAAACGAACAACCGGGAGTGTCTCTCTTGATAAAGAGGCGCCTTTCTCAGTTTTAATTTTGGGTGTTGATACGGGCGAAGATGGGAGAACAGATCAAGGTCGATCGGATACAATGATGGTTGCGACAATTAATCCTAAAACAAACTTGACGACATTAACGAGTTTACCTCGTGATACGAAGATTCCGATTACAGGTCACGGGACAGATAATAAATTAAATGCTGCATATGCTTATGGGGATGTTTCCTTAGCGATGGATACTATTCAAAACTATTTAAATATTCCAATTGATTACTATGTTCAGATGAATATGAAGGGCCTGGAAGAATTAACGGGTGCCGTTGGTCCAATTACGGTCAATAATCCATTTGCTTTTTCAGCGGGAAGGCATCAATACGTAAAAGGTGATATTGAGTTAACTGAAAGTAATGTTTTAGACTTTTCTAGAATGAGACATTCTGATCCTAATGGTGATTACGGGCGTCAAAAAAGACAACGCTCGGTTGTGACTGAATTAGGTAAAAAAATAGCTTCTATTGATGGTGTCACAAATTATCAAGCAATTTTGAGTGTACTTGAGAGCAATATGAAAACAAATTTGAAATTTTCTGATATGAAAAAAATAGTGACTCAGTATCGTAGTGCTATAGGCACAATTAAAGATGTTCAACTTCAAGGACAATCACAAATGATAAATGGTGTGTCGTATGAAGTTGTTCCATCAGCACAAGTAACGAAAGTATCCAACATGATCAGAAAACAATTAGACTTAGACTAGGAGAATTATATCAATGGAAGAGACAATCAATCTTGAACAAGTTTTTAGCATTTTAAAGAAACATCTTAAATTAATTATTGGGTTAATAATTGCGGGGGCACTATTAGCATTTTTTGTAACCATGTTCTTTATGACGCCAAAATATAACTCGACTGTTCAAATATTAGTTAATAGAACAGAAACTGCCAATAATGTAGGGGCTGCTTACAATACACAGCAAGCAGATGTCCAAATGATTAATACGTATAAAGACATTATTCAAAATAAAATTGTACTAGATCCTGTGAGAAAAGAAATTGCTAAAAAAGATAATTTCGTTGGTACGAGTGATGATTTAAAAAATCAGATAAGTATATCAAATCAAGAAAATTCACAGGTTTTTAGTGTAACTGTTAAAGATACTAATGCATATCGCGCGGCTGATATTGCAAACTCTGTTGCTGATACGTTTAAAAATAAAATAAAAAAAGTGATGAAAGTTAATAATGTAACAATTGTTGCTGATGCAGTTGCAAAACCTAATGCAGTATCACCTAATAAAAAGATGAATGTATTAATAGGTCTGTTACTAGGGGGGCTTATCGGAATTGGGATTGCATTCGCAATAGAACTTTTTGATAAAACAGTTAAAAACGCTGATTTTTTGACAGATCTTGGTCTTTCAAACTTAGGTATGATTAACCATATTGACGAAACTAATAAGAGTCAAGGACTTTTTGGACAATCAACACCAAGAAAAAGAAAGCATACTAATTAAAATAGATAAGGGGTTATTGAATGATGAGTTTATTAAAAAAAGATAAAAAGTTATCAACTGATAGTATTGATAACGGTGTTGGATTAATTACTGTTACTCAACCAACATCAACGATTGCAGAACAATTTAGGACTGTACGTACGAATATCCAATTTTCAAGTGTTGATAAAGAAATGAAAGTTATTATGGCGACATCATCAGGTCCATCAGAAGGCAAGTCAACAGTTATAACTAATCTTGCTGTAACATATGCTAATCAAGGACTGAAAGTATTGTTAATTGATGCCGATATGCGTAGACCAACTGCGCATCAAACTTTTGGTTTGAGTAATGAAACCGGGCTTACAAATTGTTTGACTGAAAAAAGTATTGATGTTGCAAAAGCAGTTGAAGAAACACCAATTGAAAATTTATATGTTATGCCTGCAGGTCCTACTCCACCGAACCCTTCAGAATTATTGAATACAAAACGGATGGATTCTTTAATTACAGCTGTCGCTGAACAAATGGATATGGTTATCATCGATACACCACCATTAATTTCTGTAACAGATGCACAAATTGTTGCAACAAAAGTTGATGGTACAATTTTAGTTGTGAGACAAGGTGTGGCAAATAAAGGTGCCGTTTTGAAAGCAAAAGAATTATTAGATACCGTTCATGCAAGAATCATTGGGACGATTTTGAATGATGTTTCAGGTAGTGATGAGTCAGGTTATTATGGTGGGTATTATGGCTATTATAAATAATAATTAAGTAGACGTAGGATAATTTAAGGAAGCAGGGATTATAGGTGACTAGGAAAAGTAAACAGGTTGTTTTAACTGGATTGGATAGTTTGATTTGGGTAGTTTCAATTTCATTATCGAGGTTATTTTTAGGGCCGTATATTAGTTTTAGTAACTCTGATTTATTGGAATTTGGGTGTATATGTTTGATTTTATACCTAATAATTGGATACTCATTAAACCTCTTTTCTAAAATTAATAGGTATGCTAGCTTTAAAGAAATAATTGCAATTTTTATTGCAATAACAATTACAGCAGTTATTAGTAATATTAGTTATTTTTTCATAAGTTCAAATTATAGTATTCGTTTTGGAATATTAACTTATTTACTGGCCCTCCTTTTTATTGGTGGCAGCCGATTTGCATGGCGCTATCTTGTTGAAAATATCTTTAATAATGAAGAATCAGAAACATTAATTACAACATTAATAGTCGGTGCAGGGGATGGCGCAGAAGCTTTAATGGAAAGAATACAAAGAGATAATGCCGACTTGAATGTTATTGGATACGTCGATAATGATATTCAAAAACAAAAAATGTGGATGATGGGTAAGAAAGTTTTGGGAACTTTCCAAGAAATTCCAATGATTGTCGAAGAATACGATGTTGAACAGGTCTCAATTGCTATTCCTTCATTAAGTCCCCATAATTACGAGGACTTGTTAGATATTTTAAATCCTCTAAAAGTTAAAATTAATCGCATGTCAAGTTTTGAAGATATGTTAGAAGACAATAGTGATTCTAGAAAAATGCATGAGATTGACGTTGTTGATTTACTGGGTCGACAAGAGATTAAACTTGATATGGCTAAGATTGAAAGCAAAATATATGGTAAAACAATTTTAGTTACAGGAGCGGGTGGCTCTATTGGTTCAGAAATTTGTCGACAGGTTAGCAAATTTGGTCCTAAACGACTAATTTTACTAGGACATGGAGAAAATTCAATTTATTTGATTCATCAAGAATTAAAAAATCTTTATGCTGGGAAAATTGAAATTGTGCCGATTATTGCGGATGTTCAAGACCGGGCACATATTTTTGACTTAATGGCACAATATAAACCAGAAATAGTCTATCATGCTGCAGCACACAAACATGTACCATTAATGGAAGCTAACCCAACTGAAGCCATTAAAAATAATGTTTATGGTACGAAAAATGTTGCTGAAGCTGCTAAGTCTGCAAATGTGAAATCATTTGTAATGATTTCAACTGATAAAGCAGTAAATCCGCCTAATATTATGGGGGCAACGAAACGTCTCGCTGAAATGATTGTAACTAGTTTGAATGAACCAGGTCATACAAAATTCGCCGTTGTTCGTTTTGGTAATGTTCTTGGTAGCCGTGGTAGTGTTGTACCACTGTTTAAGAAACAGATAGCTAAAGGTGGACCAGTTACTGTTACTGATCTTAGAATGACAAGATTCTTTATGACAATTCCTGAAGCTAGCCGTTTAGTGATTCAAGCGGGGACGCTATCTAAAGGTGGAGAACTATTTATCTTAGATATGGGTAAACCGGTTAAAATTGTTGATTTAGCACGAAAAATGATTAAATTAAGTGGATATACTGAAAACGATATTGATATTGTTGAGTCAGGTATGAGACCTGGAGAGAAACTGTATGAAGAATTATTAGTAAGTAGTGAAAAACAGCAAGAGCAAGTATTTGAAAAAATTTTCTTGGGTAAAGTAACACCATACAAGATTGATGAAATTATGAGTTTTGTTAAGAGTGTAGAGCCGTTAACTGGTACTGCTTTGAAAAAAGAAGTTATTAGATATGCACATACTCATAATGGTGAACCCTCAATTGATTCGGAAGGTATGCGTTAATGTATAAAAAATATTTTAAAAGAACAATTGATTTTGTTATTTCTTTAGTAGGCCTTGTACTTTTATCGCCTATTTTTTTAATTATCGCAATTATTGTTAAAGTCGATTCGAAAGGCCCTATTTTCTTTGTACAAAAGCGGGTAAGTATTAATAAAACCTACTTTGGTATTTTAAAATTTAGGACGATGAGAACTGATACACCTGATGTACCTACTCACTTATTGAAAGATCCGGATGCTTTCATTACTCGCTCGGGTAAAATTTTACGAAAAACGAGTCTTGACGAATTACCACAAATTATTAATATTTTAACAGGTAAGATGAGTATCGTTGGTCCTCGACCAGCACTTTGGAGTCAAGAAGATTTAATTAACGAACGTGAAAAGTACGGCGCTAATAACGTTTACCCAGGGTTAACTGGATTAGCACAAATTAGTGGGAGAGATGAATTATCTATTGCTGAGAAATCAAAAATTGATGGTGATTACGTGCAACTTTTATCTTTTTCAGAAGATTTAAAAATTTTTTTTGGAACAATTACATCAGTTTTAAAGAGTGATGGTGTAAAGGAAGGTAAGAGTGATGACTAAACGAGTTTTGATAACCGGTGCACATAGTTATATTGGAGGGGCATTTAAAAGCTGGATTAATAAATCAGAATCGGAAGATATATCAGTTGATATGATGAGCGTTCGAGATGATAAATGGAGAGGAAAAAATTTTGGTCTATATGATGTAGTACTTAATGTTGCGGGTATTGCACATGTATCTTCGGATCCGAGTATGGAGGATCAATATTATAAAGTAAATAGAGATCTCGCAATTAATTTGGCTAAAAAAGCTAAATCTGAGGGAGTGAAACAATTTATTTTTTTATCAAGTATGATAGTATATGGTGAAAAAAATGGACTACAAAATACTAATATAATTACTCGAGAGACAATAATGAACCCAATTGATTTTTATGGTGATAGTAAGCTACAGGCAGATGTAGAAATTCAAAAATTAGCAGACGATAACTTTAAAACGGTTGTTATCAGAACTCCGATGGTTTACGGACCGAATAGTAAGGGTAATTTTCCAAGGCTACTGAAGTTAGCTGAGAAATCCCTGATTTTCCCAAGTATTAACAATGAACGAAGTATGATTTATGTAGATGTATTAACAGAATTTATCAAACAGATAATTATTAATGATGCATCAGGCCTTTATTTCCCTCAAAATAAAGAATATGTTTCTACAAGCGATGTAATCAAAGTAACAAGGAAATTATTAAGAAAGAAAGTATACTTTATCTCTATTTTTAATCCGCTTATTTCTCTATTATCAAGGAAGTTTCGTGTTTTTAATAAAATATATGGTAGTAAAGTTTATGATAAAAAAATTAGCGAGTGCTCTTTCGAATATACATTAGGACTTACATTAGAAAATACGATAACGAAAATTTTAATGGAGGATAAGAAATGAAAAAAGTTTTAATCGTTGCGTCGGTTGCTTCAATGATTGAACAATTTAATATGGATAATATCAGAATATTACAAGAATTAGGATATAATGTGGAAGTTGCAACTAACTTTTATTCCGCTGGAACTATACCAGATGATATGGCTAATTCCTTAAAAAAGAAGCTTGAAGGAAAAAATATAATTTGTCATCAAATTGACTTTTTAAGAGGAATTGGTTCAATAAAAGCAAATAAAAAAGCATATAATCAGCTTGAAAAATTAGCAAGTACAACTACCTATAATTTTGTGCATTGCCATTCACCGATGGGAAGTGTATTAACTAGATTAGTTTTTAAAAATAATAAAGAAACTAAAATTGTTTATACGGCACATGGCTTTCAGTTCTTTAAGGGCGGGCCGAAAAAAGATTGGATATTATTTTATCCTATAGAACGTTACTTATCTAAATATACGGATATTTTAATAACAATCAACAATGAAGATTACTCAATTGGAAAATCTTTTGGTATAAAAGAAGTTTTACATGTGCCTGGCGTTGGAATAAAATGGGAACAATTACGAGAACAATCAACTAATATCGATGAATTGAAAACTGATTTAAAGATAAGTAAGAATAGTAAAGTGATGATTTCTGTAGGTGAATTATCTAAGCGGAAAAATCATATTGTGGGAATAGAAGCAGTAAATAAATTGAAAGATAAAATTGATATTACATATATTATATGCGGTGTTGGAGATCAAAGAGATTTATTAGAAAAAAAAGTGAAAGAGTATGGATTAGAAGAAAAGATTATTTTTACAGGTTATTCTGAAAATATTAAACAATATTTAGATATAGCAGATTTTTCTCTTTTTCCATCTAAACGAGAAGGATTAGGACTAGCGGGATTAGAAGCTATGGCTACTGGTCTTCCATTAGTAAGTACTTACTTAGGGGGGATCAAAGATTACACAGAAAATGGTATCAGCGGGTGTGTAGTGGATGATCCTACTGATATTTCCCAGTTTGTGAAAGCTATAGAAAATTTACTAGGCATCAATGATAAAGAATACGAAAAAATTGTTAAAAACAATATTGAAGTATCAAAAAAATATAGTATTAAGAATGTAAATGAAATTATGTATAGTTTATATTCTAAAATTTAAATTATGCGATGTTGTCTATAAATTGAAAGGATTCGCAATGATTAAAAACACAAAAATAGTATTGATAGCTATATATTTTGGAGAATTACCAAATTATTTTGATTTATGGTTAAAATCAGCGGAATATAATAATGAGATAGATTTTCTAATATATACTGATCAAAATATATCTACAACCATACCGAATGTTAAAATAAAAATAGTCAACTTTAAAGATATTCAAGCGAAAATAAGATCACATTATACATTTCCTATAAAAATTAATAATCCGTATAAGTTGAATGACTACAAACCGGCTTACGGTGAAATATTTGAGGAAGACATCTCGGGATATGATTGGTGGGGATTTGTGGATATTGATACTATATTTGGAGATTTAAAAAAATTTTTATCTGAGGATATACTAAAAAAATATGACAAAATAAATACTCGTGGACATTTTCAAATGTATAGAAATAATAATCAAATTAATAATGCATATAAAATTGATCATCATAAAAAAGGGACGTACAATTATAAGCAGGCATTTACAACTGATGACGCAACTCACTTTGATGAAATTTGGGGAACTGCAAAATTTATGCCCGACACAGATATGAGAATATATGATCCATATAAAGAAAAGGTCTATTATGCTGATATTTGGGTAAAAGCATTTCGATTTATAACACTTGATATTTCTGAGGGAAAACAATATCAAGTGTTTAGATGGCATGATGGGGAACTAGTAATGAATTATATTGATAACGGAAAAATTAAAACTAAAAAGATAGAATATATTCATTTACAAAAAAGAAAAATGCAAGTTGATGTTGAAATATCAAATGATGACCATAGCTTTTTAATTGTACCTAATAAGTTTATAACAGATGAAAAGTTGTCTATTGAAAATATAAAGAAATATAATGAAGGAAAATGGCCTAATGGTATCCGCAGATATTTCCAATATTATATTAAGCAATTATTTAATGGGGAGCTTAAGGCTAGAATACGAAGAATTTGGCTCTAAATATAAGATTGAAAATAGATTAACACTTTTTATCTGAATATTAAAATCACTAATAAATATTAAGGAGAACTTAGTCATGAGTGATAATTTTAAAATTGATTTTGTAGTGACATGGGTTGATGGAAATGATGATATCTGGCGGAATAAAAAAAATAAGTACGCGGGAAACAAAAATTTAAATGCGGATGAACGTTTCAGAGATTATGATATTTTTAAATGGTGGTTTGAAGGTGTAAAAAAATTTGCACCATGGGTAAACCATATTTTTTTAATTACCGACAAACAAGTTCCGAAGTTTCCATTGGACATGAAAAATCTAACAATTGTTGATCATTCTGATTTTATTCCTGAAGAATATTTACCTACTTTTAATTCGAATGTCATTGAAATGAATATTCCAAGAATTAAAAATTTATCGGAACATTTTATCGTATTTAATGACGATACGTTTATAACTAACAAGGTAGATCCAACAGATTTCTTTTCTCAAGATGGGACTCCTAAGGATGTAGGATTAATGGGACTTATTCAACCGTCGGAAGAATTTTCGTTAATACCTTTTAATAATATACTTATTATTAATAAGTGGTTCTCAAAAAATAATATTTTGAAGAAGAATTTCTTTAAAATATTTAATTGGCAATACGGGTTTCAAAATGTAAGAAATTTCTTAGTTTTACCATATAGGTCTGTTCTGGGATGGTATGAACCGCATTTGCCTAGTAGTTTATTGAAAAGTACATTTAAAGAAATATATCAAAAAGAACCAGCTTTGTTAGCCGAACTTAGTAAAAATCGTTTTCGTACTAGAAATGATGTAAATATTTGGTTGGCACGCGATTGGCAACTTTCAAAAGGGAATTTTGAACCACGTAGATTTTCGTTTGGAAAGTTTGAGAAGTTGCCAGAAGATGGAGATTTTTCAAAAATAAAGCGCGCCTTAAAATCCAAGGCAAAAATAGTTGTTATAAACGACATATCGTTACCATTGGAGAGCCTTTCAGAAACGAAAGAACAATTAAGAAAAATATTCGCTGAACACTTTAGCTAATTAGGAGGATCTAATTATGAGTGACGTTGCAATTTTAATGGCTACCTACAATGGTGAAAAATTTTTAATGGAGCAAATTGAAAGTATTAAGAATCAATCATATGGGAATTGGCACCTATTTATTAGAGATGATTTTTCGAAAGATAATACCAGTAAAATTTTAGATAATTTTAAAAGAGATCCTAAAATAACGATACTAGATAGCTCGCTAAATATTAATGAAAAGGGCCAATTAGGAAATTTTGAAATTTTAATGAATAACGTTCCAGACCAGTATGAATATGTTATGTTCTCAGATCAGGATGATGTATGGTATACAAATAAAATTGAGATATCATTAAATGAAATTAGACACCTGCCTAACGAAAAAGTACTGCCTAAGCTTGTATATACGAATTATGACGAGTTTTTTGAAGTAGTGGGGGACGGAAGTGTGAACTACAGTGGTGTAGAAAAGAAAAATAAACCAACATATCAACGTATTTTTCTACATAACTGGTTAATGGGTAATACGATGATTATTAATCGTAACTTATTAGAAATTTCAAAAAACATCCCGATAGAAGCAGTTAATCATGATGCATGGCTTGCATTAGTTGCTGGATTATATGATGGGATTGGATATATAGATAGTGCGACTGATGGTCATAGAATGCATTCATTTAATATTACAAGAGGTGCCGATGCACATAAAAAAAGTACAATTATAAAAAGTAAGTTAATTGATTTAAAAAAATATAAAGTTAAATTTGATCGATTTTCCAAATTGGTTAATGAATTAGAACTACAATTTTCAAATTCGCCTATTAAAATAAAAAAAAGAATTACTATGTTGAAATATTTTGTAGAAAAGAAGGGTATCGAAGCCATAATATTTGGCAAAAAGAATGGTTTTTTTACCAATATTCACGGTCACAATACCTTACTCTATTTGGAGGAAATATTAAGGTTATTCAAAAAATAATGTTAGTATTTACATAAAATTTAATTAAAAATGGAATACAGCATAAGCAAATTTCATTAATTGTTTAAGAAATGACTATCTAGGAGTTTATATGACATATTTATTTGCAATAGTAACCAATTTCTTTTTGGATCATGTTCATGGTAAAAAAAATAATATCATTCCGTTCATTGGAATCGGAATATTAGCATGGCTAGCGGGTGCTGCTAGTAAGATGACGACGACCGATTATCCTAGTTATCTTATTAATTATGATAATAGTTCTTTAGCACCATATAATCACCAATTTGAGTGGGGCTATATGTGGCTTTCTCGAATTTTTGCGGCAAACGGAGTGACATATGCTGATTTTAGATTAATATTATTTATTGTTAGTTTTATTATTTTGACAGTTGCAATATTAAGATTTACAAAGAATTTAGGATCTTTTGTTTGGGTTTTTGCAATTTTTCCTTTTTTTAATGAGGCAACACAGGCACGTAATTTTTTTATGATTTCTATTGCTCTATTAGGGCTAAGTTTTTTACAGAAAAAAAATGTAAAAAATATTATTATTGCCATCGGATTAATCTTATTGAGCGCATCAATGCATTCATCTGGATATATATTTTTAATAATAATTCCCTTAAGCTTTTTGAGCGAAAAATATGTGAAAATTTTTGTACAATTAATTATTGGTTTTTTTGTAATTTTAACAATTGTACAATTTATTCCAGGTTTAAGTGGTTTATTGAAAAATATAATAACGAAAGTTTCATTGCATTCATCTAGGACACAATTGTTTGATAAACTGAACACAAGTTATGCTGCTGGTTCATCAAAAATAATGCTTATAGAAATAGCTTTATCATATTTTTCAATGTTAGGACTTGGATATTATTTTTTGAAAATTAATAGCCTATCAACTGAGATTAAAAATAAATTGAAATTGTTATTCTTAATTTCGTTAACTGGTCTTGTAGCACTCCCATTTTTAGTTATGTCGATACAATATCAACGGTTCCAACGTAACTCTTTCGCACCAATTATAATTGCATACGCGCTAATTAGGGAGCATAAAGATGAGATTGATAGTAGAATATTATTAAAGATTGATTTAATGATGGTGGGGATACTCTTATTAGCTGTTATAGCGTTTTATGGAGTGTTAGTACCACAAGAATTTGTTGACAGTATTCCATATTTAGTACATTGGAAATCGCTTTAGCATTGTCGTTTAAAGAAAAGTAATTAAGGAGTAAATTTTTGAAAAATATAGCTGTGATTATGTCAACGTATAATGGCGAAAAGTACGTCGAGGAACAATTAAATAGTATTATTGAGCAAAAATATAAAAATGAAGATAACATACAGATTTATGTTAGAGATGATGGTTCAACAGATAATACAATAGATATTTTAAAAAGATACGAAAATAAAAATTTGTTAAAAATAATTTATTCAAGCGGAAATATGGGTGTTAAACGTTCCTTTTTTGAATTACTTAGGGTTGTCGATGCTGATTACTATTTTTTTTCTGATCAAGATGATGTTTGGGTTTCAGATAAAATAATGCAATTTATGGATAAATTTGATTTGTTAGACAATAAAATAACACAAGCTATATTTTCAGATCTTATGATTGCTGATAAAAAGGCTGTTTCAACAAATATTAAAATGTCTAAAATGTTAGTAGGCGAAAATTATAATCATTCATTGAATGATTTATTATTCAATTTTAAAGTAACCGGAGCGGCATTAGCAATTAATAAGAAACTAAGAGATGAAGTACTTATGTTAACAGATGAAGATATTGAAAATGTAACAATGCATGATTCAATTATTGCTAAAATCAGCTCAGCAAGTGGGAATTTAACGTACATTGATAAAGTAACGGTTTACTATAGACAACATGAAAATAACGTCATCGGAATTGGTAAGAGTAATGTACACTTGTATGAAGTTTTTCGTAGATTAAAAATAAGATATAAACAATTAGGTCGGATTAAAAAGGAAAATATTGTTCTGTATGAAAGATTTTCTAATATCATTAAAAATGATACTGAAAAAAAAATGCTAGAAGATACATATAAGTTTTATGATACAAAGAATATCTTTAAAAGATATTCTTTGTATCATAAATTTCATAGTTTAATTAATACAACAGCACAAAGAATAATTATATGGTTTGTTTAATAGAGAGTGATTAGGTGGTTACTATCAATTTAATAAAAAAAAGTTTTAGGCGTAATTTTATTACGGCATATAATATGATAAAGTATATGAAAAATAAGATGAACTACGGAAATAAAAGGTATAAACAAGTAAAAATAATTGAAGAAAAAACTGATTTTATTAATAGCGTGTCATTAGTGGCAATTATTAAAAATGAAGCACTATACGTTCAAGAATGGATTGAATATCATAAAATTATTGGTATATCAAAATTTTATATTTATGATAACGAATCTACTGATAATTTAAAAGAAATTTTAGAACCGTATATTAAAAGTAAAGTGGTTGAATATATCTATTTTCCGGGTGATAAGCAACAAATACCAGCATATCTGGATGCTGTCGAGCGCTGTAAGACAGAAACAAAATGGCTATTAACACTAGATTTAGATGAATATTTAGTATTAATTGATGAAAAAAATATTGATTCTTTTTTAAATGAATTTAGTGAAAACGTTGCTCAAATTGAAATTGGTTGGGTGATGTTCGGCTCATCTAATTTGATTAAAAAATCAAATGGATTAGTTACTGAGACATTTTTAAATAGATCAAAAAATGATATTATTTTAGATTCAAAACCTATCGTAAATCCTAGATTAGTAATTGATATGAGAATACCACATTGGTATGATGTGGCCGGTAAAACGACTGATGAAAACGGAAATAGGTTATGGGGATATCCATGGACAAATGAAAAAAGACCTAAAATTGTATCAAGGGAACACGTGAGGGTTAATCATTACTATGCAAAATCACTTGAAGAATTCGAGAATAAAGTAAAAAGAGGATATGCTGATCAAAGTAATGATATAAAAGAACGTAGTTATCTTGATTTTAAGAAGCACGATATTAATGATGTCTATGATAACGGCATGTTAAAGTACACGGATAAAATTAAAACAGAAATTAAACGTGTACAAGAACTTAACAGATGAGGGTAAGTGTGATGTATGAATAATAATTCTCGAACTGGTATAGCAGCTAAAAATACATCAATCGCTGCACTATCGCAAGTAATAATGTTAGTTTTGAAGTTTGCATTGCAGACAGTATTTATTAAAACTCTTGGTGCCGATTACATGGGAATCAATGGGCTATATGCTAATGTGTTGAGTTTTCTATCCTTTGCTGAATTAGGGATTGGTGGGGCGATAACGTACTCACTGTACGATCCTCTTGCTACTAGTAATCATGGTGAAATTGCTGGTGTCATGAATTTATTTAGAAAAGTGTATAATGTGATTGGTATCGTAATTTTGATTATGGGTTTAGCATTTACTCCATTTATAACTATTTTAATGAAGGGCGGTAGTCCTGTACCATTTCCGCGAGTTATGTTTGTACTATTTTTATTAAATACGGTTGTTAGTTACTTTTTTACGTATAAACGTTCCTTATTAATTGCAAATCAAGAAGGATATAAGGATAGTTTAAATAGATTAATTTTTACGATAATGCAGACAGTATTACAAATTATCTTTTTACTTTTATTTAGACAATATGTTTGGTACTTAGTAATCCAAATAATTATAACATTGTTATCTAACTTGAGAATTTCAAAACTTGTTGATAGGGAATTTGAATTTCTTTCCGAAATGAAAACTGTTAAAGTAAATCCTAAAGTCATCAACTATATGAAGAAAAATATATTTGGGACTGTTTCTTCAAAAATTGGTACTATATTAGTTTTTGGAACGGATAATATATTAATATCGGCATTTTTAGGCGTTAGATTAGTAGGAATATATTCTAATTATATGCTGATTGTAAATAGTATTTCCAGTGTGTTGACACAAAGTATCTCTGCTGTCACAGCTGGATTAGGTAATCTAGGAGTAACGGAGGATGAAGATTATCAAGAAGTTGTGTTTTATCGTTATATGTATATAAATGCCGGTATTACATCAGTTATTGCTATAACGTTATACGCAGTTATTGAATCTTTTATTAAATTTTGGATAGGATCAAATTACGTCTTATCGAACTTTACCGTGTTACTTATTGTTATAAATTTTGTACTTGTTCAATTTAGACAGACTGTATTAAATTTTATTGGTGCACGTGGATTATTTTGGCCAATGAGATATAAATCACTACTTGAAGCTGTAGTTAATATGATAGTTTCAATTCTTTTGTTAATGACAACAAATCTCGGCATTAATGGTATATTAATTGGTACAATAGTAAGTAATATTGGAATTAATTTATGGTGGGAACCACTTATCTTATTCAAATATGGATTCAAACGTAGTATGAAAAAATATTATCTTAAATATTTTGGTTATATGGGAATAATTGGAATAGAATTAGGAATAATTTCGTATTTACTAAAAATTATTGTAATTCAAGGGATTTTCAGTATTTTGATAGCATCTGCTGTTGTATTTATTCTAGCAAGTACATTATTCTATTTCTTATTTATTAGATATGACGAAACAAATTATGTTAAAAAATTGGTTTTAAGAAGGATATTAAATAAATAATGATTTTTATTTTTAAAAGCTGTGTTAAGTAGTTATTGTAGCTACCATTTACAAAAATTAATTAGAATATTTTAGGAGGAAAAGTGTATGAAGGGAATAGTTTTAGCCGGAGGTAGTGGGACTCGTTTATATCCATTGACACGTGCATCAAGTAAACAGCTGATGCCGATTTATGATAAACCAATGATCTATTATCCAATATCAACATTAATGTTGGCAGGTATCAAGGATATTCTAATTATTTCTACTCCTGAAGATACGCCACGTTTTCAAGAATTATTGGGCAACGGTTCTGAATTAGGCATTAATTTAGAGTATGCCGTTCAACCTACACCAGATGGATTAGCAGAAGCATTCATTATTGGTGCTGATTTCATTGGTAATGATAGCGTTGCGCTCATCTTAGGTGATAATATTTATTATGGTCCAGGTATGACTAAGATGCTTGAACGGGCTGCAAATCAAACTGAGGGGGCTACCGTATTTGGTTATCAAGTGCGTGATCCCGAGCGTTTTGGTGTTGTTGAATTTGATGAGAGCCATAAAGCAATTTCGATTGTTGAAAAACCGGATCACCCTAAAAGTAATTTTGCAGTAACAGGCTTATACTTTTATGATAATTCAGTTGTTGATATAGCAAAAAATATTAAGCCGTCACCACGTGGCGAACTTGAAATTACGGATGTTAACAAGGTCTATCTTGAAAAAGGAAGACTACATGTTGAAATTATGGGACGTGGATTTGCTTGGCTTGATACAGGGACACATGCAAGTTTACTTGAAGCAGGGCAGTTTATTGAAACTGTTCAAAGAATGCAAAATATGCAAGTAGCTAATTTAGAGGAAATCGCCTATCGAATGGGTTATATTTCACGCGAACAATTAATTGATCTAGCACAACCACTCAAAAAAAATGATTATGGACAGTACATGTTACGTATCGCAGAAGAAGAGGATAAAAAGTAATGGGTAAATTAAAAGTATCAACAACAAAGTTACAAGATGTTAAGATTATTGAACCAGCAGTATTTGGTGATAATCGCGGCTTTTTTACGGAGTCATATTCAGACAAAGATTTCAAAGAAGCTGGAATAGATATTGATTTTATCCAAGATAATCATTCATTATCAACACAAGCTGGCGTTTTAAGAGGACTTCATTTTCAACGTGGAGAAGCTGCACAAACTAAATTAATTCGGGTCGTGACAGGGGCAGTACTAGATGTTATTGTCGATGTTCGAAAAGGTTCACCTACTTATAAACAGTGGGAAGGATATATTCTTTCTGCAAGTAACCATCGCCAATTATTAGTTCCTAAAGGGTATGCCCATGGATTTGTAACATTAACAGATGATGTTAATTTCCTTTATAAATGTGATGGTTACTACAATGCAGCAGCAGATGGTGGGATTTCATTTAAAACTCCTGAACTAAATATTGATTGGCCTATTGATTTTGACCAAGCAATTACATCTGAAAAAGATGCTGCACAACCAACGTTTACAGAGTTTGAAAAAGACAATCCGTTTGTGTATGGAGAAATCTAAATAGGAGAGGTGTTTTTAAATGAAAAATATTATTGTAACAGGTGGGGCCGGATTTATTGGTTCTAATTTTGTCCATTATGTGGTTAATAACCACCCAGATGTTCACATTACCGTGTTAGATAAATTAACTTATGCAGGAAATAAAGAAAATTTAGCTGGACTACCTGCTGATCGTGTTGAGCTAGTAGTGGGAGATATTACTGACGCTAAACTAGTTGATGAACTTGTTAGCAAAACAGATGCGGTAGTACATTACGCTGCAGAAAGTCACAATGATAATTCTTTAAAAGATCCATCACCTTTTATTCAAACTAATATTATCGGAACATATACATTGCTAGAAGCTTGTCGTAAATACAATGTCCGCTACCATCATGTTTCAACTGATGAAGTGTATGGAGACTTACCATTACGCGAAGATTTACCCGGTCATGGGGAAGGTGAAGGTGAAAAATTCACACCTGAAACACGTTATAATCCAAGCAGTCCATATTCATCAACAAAGGCTGGATCAGATTTATTAGTTCGTGCATGGGTGCGTTCATTCAATTTACAGGCAACAATTTCAAATTGTTCCAATAATTATGGACCATACCAACATATTGAGAAGTTTATTCCAAGACAGATTACTAATGTTTTGAGTGGAATCCGGCCTAAGTTATATGGTTCTGGTAAAAATGTTCGCGATTGGATTCATACTAATGATCATTCAAGTGCTGTCTGGGCTATTTTAAATAAGGGTCGTATTGGTGAAACTTATTTGATTGGTGCGGATGGTGAACAAGATAATAAGGCTGTTTTGGAGTTGATTTTAGAATTAATGGGTCAACCTAAAGATGCTTATGATGTCGTTAAAGATCGCCCAGGACACGATTTACGATATGCTATTGATTCATCAAAATTACGTGAAGAGCTTGGTTGGAATCCTGAATTTACTGATTTTAAATCAGGATTACAAGATACGATTGATTGGTACCGAAATAATGAAAATTGGTGGAAAGCTGAGAAAGATGCAGTTGAAGCAAATTATGCAAAAAATGGACAATAATAACTAAGAATGGACTTAAGTCCATTCTTTTTTTGAAGGAGCTAATTATGAAAATATTAATTACGGGTGTAAATGGTCAATTAGGAACAGAATTAAGTCATTTATTAGATGAAAAAAAGATTGTATATACAGGAACTGGTTCTAAAGATTTAGATATTACTGACTCAAAAGCAGTTAATAATTATTTTTTAGATAATCGCCCAGAAATTGTCTACCACTGTGCAGCTTATACAGCTGTTGATAATGCTGAAGAAGAACCTGGTAAAGCTATTAATGAACAAGTTAATGTTATAGGTACTCAGAATATTGCCACAGCAGCAGAATCTGTGGGTGCTACGTTAGTTTACATTAGTACTGATTATGTATTTGATGGGACTAATGATCAAATGTATACAGAAAAAACACCCACTGCGCCTAAAAATGAATATGGTCGGACGAAGTTAGCTGGAGAAGAAGCCGTTGCTAAAATAATGAGTAAGTATTATATTATCCGTACATCATGGGTTTTTGGCGAATATGGAAAGAACTTCGTCTATACGATGCTAAACTTAGCTAAAACTCATGATCATCTGACTGTTGTTAGTGATCAGGTTGGACGGCCAACTTGGACTAGAACGCTGGCTGATTTTATGTTATATGCAGTTCAAAAAAATATTCCTTATGGGTTATATCAGCTTTCTAATGATAATTCATGTACTTGGTATGAATTTGCTAGTGAGATTTTAAAGGATGAAGTAGTTGAAATAAGTCCAGTAACGTCTGAAGAATATCCACAAAAGGCATACCGACCTAGACATTCAGTTATGGATTTGAGTAAAGTTAAAGCAACGGGATTTGAAGTACCAAGTTGGCAAGATGCTTTACATGAATTTATGGCTAAAATTGAAGTATAGAAAAGGGGAGTTTTCTAGTGATTTGAGAAATTGAATCATTAGAAGTCACTCCTTTTTATTTTCACCCAATTTAATGCTAACATAGTACCAAGGAGATGATTCAAATGACAATACCATTAGGATTAAAGGCGGGAACTGACCCAATTCAACTCCATGATCGGTTACAACATAATCCAGATATTTTTGAATTCTATCTAAATGAATTTGATGTTTCTGGAGATGGATTAAAACGATTATCAGATGAGATTGATGAGGTGAAGGCAACTACGAAGAAGATTGTCATGCATCATCCAATGAAGGTTGGTGAACAATCTGTTGAATTAGCCGTTTCCGAAACAGCTGATCCTAGGTTATATCGTTTTGTTAGAGAAAGTACTGAGACATTGATTCAGCTCGCAAAAGATAAATCAATTCAAACCCTCATTCATGGTTCATATAATCGACAAACGCCAACAATTATTGCTGAATATCCTAATTTTGAGGTTGCGGAATCAGCGTTATTTAATCGGATGGATTATTATCAAAAATATGGACAAAATAACGTCATGTTTGAGAATTCGATTTCTGATTTATTTTATTATGGGTCTGAAGAGATGGATCAGTTTATTCTACAAAAAGGGTATCGCTTAGCATTTGATACATCGCATGCCTTTATTAAACAAGCAGGTAGTAATACTGACTTACAAGCGAGTTTGAAACGGTTAATGCCAAATATCGTCCATTATCACTTAGTCGATTCAATGGGTAAATTTCATGATAGTTTAACTTTAGGAAAAGGCAAGATTGATTGGAAGTTAGCATATCCTTTGCTTAATCCAAATGCAACGACTATTTACGAAATTGATTTAGAAAATCAAAATGATTGTCGCGAAATGTTGGAAAGTCATGAATATCTACAAAATTTAATAGAAAAATAACCATTGGTTTTGAACTTTCAAAATCAATGGTTATTTTTTTCGGTTATCAAACCAGTAGAGTAAACACCCTAGTACTAACACGATAACGCCGAATAAGATGATTTTCCAATTAAAACTTAACAGTAAGTAAAGTGAGATAATTAATGCAAGGCTTGGAATAATTGGACCACCTGGTAATTTGAAACCTTTTGGTAAATTTGGATCATTATTGAATTTAAATGTTGCTAGAATTGTTGGTACATATTGGACAAACGATGCAAAGACAATGCATGATACTAAGAATAAATAACTACCGCTAAGTAGCAGGAGGATGCTTGTGATAGATGTCACAATGATTGCGATAACCGGTGTATTGTGTTTACTTTGCTTACCGATTATTTTTGGTAAAAGCTGATGTTCATTTGCTAGCGATGCAGCCACAATAGGTGTATTGAATGATACTGAGATGGCAACCCCAAGAATAGAGATCAACATCCCAATGATAATGATCATATAACCCCACTGACCAAAGATACTTTTGAATGCCGCAGCAATTGGTAATGAGTACGATCCTAAGTTAGGGCCAAGGATACCCACGGCAACCGTTTGAAGTAAAACATATAATAAAGTCACCGTTGCAATAACGCTTAATAGTGCTTTCGGAATATTCTTTTCCGGATTATCCATTTTAGCAGCAGCAATCGGTAAAAATGAAAAGCCAGTATACATATAAAAAATGACACCAAATGCTGTATTAAATTTCGTAAATAACTGAGTGTTACTGTGAATATCAGTCGGAATCATGGGCGTAAAATGAGCATCCTTAATGAAGAAAGCACCGACAATAATAAAGAGTAACATGATAAATACTTTAGCTGCAGAAGACAGATTGTCTGCGAAATCTAGAATAGCTGTTCCAAAATAATTAATGATGCCTAGAATAATGACTAAGGCAATTGCTGAAACATCATAAATAAGCGTTTGTTGTAATGCTGGAAAAAGTATTTTTAAGACAGTTAGTAACGCAGCAATTTCGGCTGACAAAGTCACTACGCCTAATATCCAAGTAAATATACCAACTTGAAAACCAGTAAATTTACCGAATGCATTATAGGCATATAACCAAGCCGCACCATCTTCCGAAAATTTACTTGCTAGTGTTGCGTAACAGAGCACAATCATGGTGACTGCTAATGCTGCAGCGATAATTGTAAAGATACTGAGTGGTCCAATATCATTATAAATTTTACCAGATAATAAGAAAATCCCCGATCCAATAATACCGTTAATTCCTAACAAGAAAACCGTGAAAAACGTCATTTTTTTATCTTCTATTTTATTCATTACAATCCCCCTAAATTTTAGAATAGCCAATATGATGTTAAAAGGCAATTGATAGGTGCTATGAGGGTACAAAAAAAGCCAACAATTAAGTTGGCTTTTACGGTTAAACTAAATCGTTTGTGTAGATTGGTGTTTCAATGGTTTCAACAAATTGTGCTGAGATAGGGGTTACGAACATTTTTTCGTTATCACGATGGAATAAATCAGAACCTGTAATGTCATCCATGGCTTTCTTAACGGTTGCTGGATCTAAATCTGTATTAACGTAACGTAATTTCATATGGCGCGTTTTACCCGCTTCATTTTTAAATGCTAAATCTAATTGTTTCATATAATTTCCTCCTTAGGTTTGATTAAGCTAAAAGACTTGATTCTGTGCGGATGGTCATTTTAACGGTGTTATCACCAGTTAATGAAGCAACTGTAGCGCCGAGTTGTGCAATAGCTTCGTTAGAGGCATTTTCAGTAATGTTAGCGAATGAACGTTTACGTTCAGAGCCGTCAGAACTTAATCCCTCAACGATAACGTTTGTTTTTACCCAAGTTTTACTCATATATGTTCTCCTTTGTGTGTCTATATTTGATAAGTGCCGCGACGCCTTACATAGATAATAAAGAATCGGTTAACCATTTTGTAAAGCAAATACTGATATTTATTCTTGATTCATTTGAGCAATGACTAAAAGTACTTTCCGACCGACGCTATTACGCCAGTTATAGGCTGTTTGACGGCTAACATGATGACTGGCAGCAATTTCTGTGACTGTTTTGTGTCTAATATAACAATCGACTAGATAATGTTGTTCGGCGTTTGAACAGAGGTCATAGAGTGATTTAAAAAGGTGTTCTGTAAATAATTTTTCAGCGATAGTATCTTGTGTTTGGAGGGTTAAATCAATGATGGAATCAGTTGGATTAGTTGAATCATCCTTATTAGGTTCTAAATGCGTTTGTTGATTAGATTGTCGATTAATTAAATCAAGAAGTCGCCAGTAGACACGTTGATAGGCGTAAACCATGAAAGTTTGTTCATTATCTTCAATAGTTTTAGGGTATTGGTCATATGCAGCGCTGAATGCTAATCGTGCTTCTTGTACGAAATCGTCATATGAAGCATGCGATTGATTAATCGACATTCTTTTTAGAACACCAAAGATAAGTTTTTCACGGTCATTTTTCAGTAGAAAAGCTAGACCTGGGTTTATTTGATTTGACATATTAGTAGAGTTGCCTCGTTTCTTTTAAGATCCCTTGGCCAAGGTTCTTAATTAGAATACGAGGTTATTCAATTTTAAAATAGACGACGAAATGAGCGTATTTATGGGTTTTTGATGAGCATTTAAGAATTAAAGGTAGACTATTAATTTTCTTAAGATAAACTTAACAATTAGACTTAAGTTCACACAAGATTAGTTACAATTAAATCTGTAACATAGGATAAGTTGTTAAATGAAAGTAAGAAAAGGAGTAGGCTATTGAACTTGGAGAATGAATTAGAACGGGATTTTAAAGAAATTATAGATTATCCAGAAACACGCTTATTGACTGTTGGGTCTCAATATTGGCGAAACTTGTTGGAGAATCATCCAATAATAGACGTTACGGATGATCATTTTTTTACAGAACATGGAATTGTAACGGATAACTATCAAGTGAACATGGAGACAACTTTGTATATTCACCATATAACACACAGACGGGATGATTTACGATCCATTATTTTTGATAAGCATAAAGATATTTTATTATGTAAATACACAACAACAAATTTTGTGAATCGCTTGATTAATGAAAAAATTCTAACTTTTGTCGCAATGCGTGCGATTGTGTCATTAGTTGAAAAGAAACAAGCTCTACCTTACACATGTGGTATGTATCAGTTATTTCCAGATAGTGGGCCATCAAAACGGGATGCCTCATGGACGGCAGGACACCATCTTGCTAATATTTCCGATGTAGAAAATGGAACTGATTTATTTTTCAACAATGGATTAAGAATTAGAGTTCAAAGTAAGTATTCGCAATTTCTAAAGCAATTAAATTTAGCGCATCTTTTTACAGATATTCAAGTTTCTTTGGCCAGTAAAATAGCTGCAGAACTTGGTTTTGAAAATCCAACACCCCAATTTAGATATCATGATGCTATCTTATCTTTAGTTCAGAACAGACGTGATACCTATGTGGATAAAATAGATTTCATTAAGGAAGTTAAGCATTTATTAGCCATCTACACGTTGAAAGGGTATTCTGATGAATCACCTGACGACTCAATTATCAAAAAAACGTGTAGTTGGGCGCATACTAATAGAGGCATTATGCGTTACTAATTGTAATCATAATGTAACGGAAAAAGGCGTTATTAGACATGCAAATTTGATATAATTAAAGCTGATAATTTCGGAAAAATAGGGGGAAATATGAAAAATAAAAAGTTGTTAACAAAATTAGTTACGGTAACATTTGTTGCTATTACGGGATTTAGCTCAATAAACTTACCAATTGGGAATCAAAGTAAAAATGAATCAACAGTTACGGCAGCCACGACTGCCCAAACAAAGGCTCTCATTGAAAAGAATGGACCAACGATTCAAGCAGTGTCAAAAGATAAAAACTTGTATCCATCAGTGATGCTATCACAGATGATTCTTGAATCTTCTTGGGGTCAAAGTACGTTGGCAAAAAAGGCTAATAATTTTTTTGGTATGAAGGGTGCCTATAAGGGACAATCATATTCAGTTAAATCATTGGAATATAATAGCAAAGGGAAAGCTTATTATGCGGTGTCTAAATTTAAAAAATACCCAAATGCTAAAGCATCTATTCAAGATTATGCCAACCATTTACGTAACGGTGTAAGTTGGGATGCTAAGTATTACTCAGGTACATGGCGTGAAAAAGCTAGTACTTATCAAAAAGCAACAGCATCATTGAGTTTAAAATACTCGACAAGTAGTGCCTACGGTAAAAAATTAAATAACTTAATTTCTAGATATAATTTAGCTAGTTTAGATAATACCGTTAAAGTCGCTTATAATGGCGCAGCCGGTTCTGAAACAGTCAAAGTAGCTAATACTGGTTACCGTCTTTACAATCATGTTAAAGGAACAGCAGGTAGTCGTGATAAAGGTGCGGCTGCTAAGTTGACAGGTAAGACAGTCTATGCGGACATGCGTGGCGTAAAAGAAGGTAGCACAACTTGGTATCGAGTAAGAGTTAAAGGCACATCAACGAAGTATTGGATCTATAAACAAGCATTAAAATTAAGAAAAACAAGTTATTCTACAGTAAAAAATACAGGAAATTTTAATAATAAATCATATCAGTTACATAATCATGTTTATAATTCAGATTATTTATCTAAAAAGACAGGTCAATCAAAAACACATAATAATAGAACTTATACAATTAATAAAAAAGCGATTATTACTGATTACAATGGGTCTAAATCAACGATGTACCGAGTCAAAATTGGATCTACTAATCATTGGGTCTATAAGGGAGCCATTAATAAACATTAATTTATTAGGTTGTTGAACTAATATTGCTAAGGGATAGCAATAAAAAAATAGGAGAGTTATTGAAAATGCAGAAAAAAATAGTAATGGGTTTTGCCATTGTTTTGGGGATTGTAGCGGCTGGATTAATGAATCAATCAGTTTCGGCTTCATCAAAGGTAAATAATTATATACATTCTCAACATATTGCACCAAATGAGATTACAAGTGCTATCTGGGGTGGTTTTCCAACCGATGATATGACTTATCGTCAAGGTAAACCAGAAGGTGTTGTTGTTCATGAAACAGCTAACCCATCATCTACCATATATGGTGAAATGGCTTTTATGAAAGCCAATTATGGTAATGCATTTGTGCACAGTTTTGTTGACGATCATAATATTATTAATATTGCAAAAACGAACGTCATGTCATGGGGCTCTGGTCCTAAAGGTAACCAACGTTTCGTGCAATTTGAAGAAACGCGTGTTCATAGCAAGTCGGCATTTGCACGAGAAGTTAATAATGCCGCCTACTATACTGCCTATATTTTACAACAATATGGGTTGAAACCAAGTTTAGCAACTGCTAGCAATCATGGAGCGGGCGCAACAGTTTGGGCACATGCAGATGTCAGTAAGTATTTAGGTGCAACTGATCATGGTGATCCAGTTGGTTACTATAGCGAATCTGGTAATAAATGGTTTAATGAGTCATATTCAATGTCAGACTTGTATGATTTAATCAAAGAATACTACACACAATTAGGTGTGAAGGTCGCATATCACAGTGCAGCTGGATCAGAAACTGTTCAGATGAATAATACAAGTTACCGTCTTTATAACCATGTTAAAGGGACGGTCGGCGCAGTCGATAAAGGTTCAAGCAGCAAGTTAAGCGGTAAAACATTGTATGCAGATATGCGTGGTGTTAAAAATGGTAGCACTACTTGGTATCGCGTCCGTGTTAAAGGGACATCCACAAAATATTGGATCTATAGTGACGCCTTAAAATTAAGAAAAGTAAGTTACTCACCAATGAATGTTTCAGCTAAATTTAATGGTAAGTCATATCAGTTACATGATCATGTATACAATTCAGATTATCTATCTAAAAAGACAGGTGATTCAGCCAATTATAAAAATAGAACATATACAATTAATCAAAAAGCCGTTATAACTGATTATAATGGTGCTAAATCAACGATGTATCGTATTAAAATTGGTTCAGATGATCATTGGGTTTACACAGGAGCAGTCAATAAGGATGCACTAGTTAATTTAGAAATGCATAGTGCATCTGGTTCAGAAACTGCAAAAGTTAATAGTAATAAATATATGCTTTATAACTCAGTTAAGAACTCTACTGATAATACGGTTAACTATGGTTCTTCAACACAATTAACTGGGCAAACAGTGAAATTATTAGCTCGAGCAGAAAATAGAAGCCAAGGAACAACTTGGTATCAAATTAAATCAGGATTAAATAAATATTGGGTTTATTCAAAGGCCTTAACATTTAATCAATCAATTACTTATAAGTCACTTAAACAGACTGGAACCGTAAGTACGACAAGCACTTACTACTTGCATAATCATGTTTATAATTCAGCATATTTATCAGTAACAACAGGAAGAGCAAGTGATGCTACAATTAGAGGTAAAGCAGTTAATGTAGATTGCATGGCTACAATTAAAGAAAATGGTAAAGAAGATTCATATATGTACCGTTTTACAGTTATTGAAACAGGAAAGACCTATTGGGCTTATGGTAGCGTCTTAGTTGGTCGAACGAATAGTTAAAGCAAAAAAAGAAGCCATTTTATGGCTTCTTTTTTTGCTTTATTTTCCTGAAGAACGACGTGATAATTTAACGACGGCTTCAACTTTTGATGTTTGTGGGAACATATCAACGGGTTGAATATAATCAACGCGGTATGATTTTGTTAACAATTCTAAATCTTTTGCGAGTGTCGATGGATTACATGATACATAAACAAATTTTTTAGGACGACTCTTATTGATGGCTTCAATTAATTGATCATCTAAACCAGTACGTGGTGGATCAACAACTAGGGCATCAGGTACGAAACCTTCTTCCAACCATTTAGGTAAGATATCTTCAGCTTTACCAACTTCATATGTGGTATTTTCTTGATGTGATAGAACAGCATTTTCTCGTGCATCTTCAATCGCTTCAGGTGTTGTATCCATACCGCGAACTTCTTTAGCACCATGGGCAACATAAAGGCCAACGGTACCAACACCACAGTAAGCATCAACTAATGATTCATTTTTATCTAAGTTAAGAGCTTTATTGATTTCATCGTATAAAACGCCAGTTTGAACTGGGTTTAATTGGAAGAAAGCACGTGCTGATAATTTGAATTTCATTTTACCAAGACGTTCCATGATGAAGTCTTGGCCAGCGATATTAATGGTTTCGTCACCCCAAATAAGTGATGTTTCACCTTTGTTGATATTTTGCATGACAGAAGTAACCATAGGTAATTCTTCTAAGATATGCATAACTAGTTCACGTTTCTTAGGTAATTTTGCCGAGTTTGTGATGAAGGTTAATTGAACCTCACCGGTATCAAAAGATTCACGAACAACAAGCGTTTTGATAATACCTGATTTAGCTTCTTCATTGTAAATAGGAATTCCGAGTTCCTCTAATAACGCAACAACGTGACGAATAACAAGCATTGTTGTAGGACGTTGCGTACTGAATTCTTTTAAGTCTACTAAATCATGACTCTTTGGTTTGTAAAGTCCAGCGATGACGTGACCATCTTTTTCGCGAACTTGGAATTGCGCTTTATTACGGTATTCATATGGATTTTGCATACCGATAGTTTCTTTTAAATCATAGTGTTCATAACCACGCGGTTTATATCTTTCTAAAGATTGTACGATAACATCTTTTTTGAAAGCTAATTGGCCTTTGTAGTTTAAATGTTCTAATTCAATTCCGCCGACTTCACTGTATGTTGCGTCTTTTGGTTCAACGCGAACAGGACTTTGTTTACGAATTTTATGAATTTTAGCGTTGATATAAGAATCTGCAACACTAGTGACTTCTGCTACAACGACTTCGTCTGGAAGAGCACCAGGTACGAATGTAATCTTACGTTTGTAATAGCCGATGCCTTCACCATTAATACCTAAGCGTTTAATAGTTAAAGGAAAACGTGAACCGGCTTCAATTTCTGATCCAAATTCTTGATTGTCTGACATATTTTTATAAACTCCTTATTGCTTTTTTCTTATTATAACACAGGAATATTGGCATTTTGGCAGTTCAAAGATATAATAACAAGATAAGCATTTAAAGGAGTCTATATGACAAAAAAAATCACAAAAATAACCACACAAAAACGTGCTGGACGATATAATGTCTTTCTGGATGAAAAATATGCTTTTCCAATTGGGGAAGAAGTTCTTATTTCATTTCATCTTGCTAAAGGGATGGAATTAGATGAGGCATTAATTAAACAAATTGCTGATGCAGATGATCGTTCAAAAGCGTATTCAAAAGCGTTAAACTATTTATCAACGCAAATGCGAACCGTAAAAGAGATTAAGGATTATTTGAAGAAACATGAAATTACGGAAGACGCGATTGAAGAAACAATCGAAAAGTTATATGAATTTAGATTAGTAAATGATCTTGAATATGCTAAAAGTTACGTTAGAACAATGATGCACACGTCGGATAAAGGACCAACAGTCATTCGCCAAAAGTTACGATTAAAAGGTGTTGCAGCTGAAAGTATTGATGAAGCCTTAGAAGAATTTCCAGTTGATGACCAATTAGAAAATGGAATTAAAGTCGCCGAAAAATTAGTTAAGCATTACCACGATCAATCGTTTAGTAATTTAAAGAACAAGGTTCGTCAGGCATTAATGACTAAAGGCTTTAAGTCTGATGACATTTCACAAATAATGGATGCCTTAGAACTTGAAATTGATCCCGAAGCCGAATGGGATGCACTTGTTAAACAAGGGGATAAAGTCTGGAAACGGCAACGTCGCTTGGAAGGTAGTCAGCGCGCCATGAAAGTTAAACAGGGGCTATTTCAAAAAGGGTTTCAGTTTGATGATATTAATGAATATATTGAGCTGAAAGAACAAGATGAGGCGCTTGAATGATAATGTGGGATGACGCAAAAATCACAGCTTTTCAAGAGGCATTGTTAACTTGGTATGATAGTGAAAAAAGGGATCTTCCTTGGCGCAGAGACCATGAACCCTACCATATTTGGGTATCAGAAATTATGCTCCAACAAACACAAGTAAATACGGTTATTCCGTACTATGAACGATTTATGGAATGGTTTCCGAGTGTTGAAAATTTTGCTAATGCGCCAGAAGAACGTATTTTAAAAGCATGGGAAGGACTCGGTTACTATTCAAGAGTTCGAAACATGCAAAAAGCAGCAAAACAAGTTGTTCAAGATTATTCTGGGCAATGGCCGCAAACAGCTAAGGAACTGCAAAATTTAGTTGGAATTGGGCCATATACTGCCGGAGCAATCGCAAGTATTGCTTTTAACGAAGTTGTTCCTGCCGTTGATGGTAATGCTTTTCGTGTATTTTCACGCTTATTTGAGATAGAAGATGATATTGCGAAACCACAGACCCGACTTATTTTTGAAAAAGTCATTCAACAAATTATTTCTAAAGAAAGACCTGGAGACTTTAACCAAGCTGTCATGGATTTGGGTTCAAGTTACATGAGTGCTAAGAATCCAGATTCTGAACATTCTCCAGTTAAGTCGTTTAATCAAGCTTATTTAGATGGTAAAGAACTTGATTATCCAGTGAAATCAAAGAAGCCGCGACCAGTTGAAATGCCCTATATTGCTTTGATAATTGAAACAAAAAAAGGGTATTTATTTGAGAAACGTTCTAGTAAAGGGATGCTCGCAAATTTATTAGCGTTTCCTTTAATTAAGCTGGAAGAACTGGAAGACAAACCAGGAGACGTGTTATTAACGGATGATTTAGTTATAAAATTAGGCCAATGGAGCCAAGATAATTTGAACCATAAGTTGATTTTTTCAGCATTAGAAGGTTCCGTCGTAAAACATACCTTTACCCATCAAAAATGGTTAATTGAATTATTTACCGTGAAAAGTAAATCGTTTGACTTAAGTTATTTTCCTGGCGAATTCATACTTGAAAAAGATTTTGACCAGATTGCAGTTCCTAAAGTACAACAAAAAATTTGGGACAAATATATCAGCCTTTCTTCAAATAAATTTTAGTAAAATAGTTCTTTTTTTGGTATAATATTCATGCAATCGATGTAAAATGCACTACGTGTTTAGAAAGTGGGTTTTGGTAGAGATGAGTAATCAGTCAAAGGAGCCTAAAGAGGGCGACTTCATTACCATAAAGAGTTATAAACACGACGGTAGTTTGCATCGAACATGGCGTGATACGATGGTGTTGAAAACAAGTGAGAATATGATTATTGGGTGTAATGATCATACATTGGTGACCGAAGCAGATGGCCGGCGATGGGTGACCAGAGAACCAGCAATTATCTTTTTTCATAAACACTATTGGTTTAATATTATAGCCATGATACGTGATAACGGCGTTTCTTATTATTGTAATTTGGCTTCACCAGCCACGTTAGATAAGGAAGCTTTGAAATATATAGATTATGATTTAGATGTCAAAGTTTTCCCAGATGGTGAGAAACGGTTATTGGATGTAGATGAATATGCAGAACACGGGAAAAAATGGGAATATTCTGACGATATCGATAAGATATTGAAGTATAACGTCCGAACACTTGTGGACTGGATAGATAACGGGAAAGGGCCATTTTCTAAAGAATATATAGATATCTGGTACAATCGTTACCTCGAACTAGCGGAACGTGAAAATAATAAATAAAAAGGATAATTCTGAATTTTAAGTAGAATTATCCTTTTTATTTACTATTTTAGTGAGGTATTTTCTAATAAATTGAGCAGTATGGTAATATATAGATAGTTTAGCAACGGAATAAAAGGAAAACTAGACGAAATAATATAATTAATGAATGGATGAAAAAATGGCTACTAAAGCGAATATAAAAGATGTTGCAAGTAAGGCAGATGTTTCAATCGCAACTGTATCACGTTTTTTGAATGGTAAAACAGAGCGTATGTCTAAAGAGACAGCATTGAAAGTCCAAAATGTGATTAAAGAATTAAACTATGTCCCTAATGACGCGGCTAGACAGATGATTACAAAAAAAAGTCGAATGATTGCTACAATTGTTTCAGATGTGGATGATTATTTTGCCACAGAAATGTTTAAAGGTATTAGCTCAATTTTAGATGCACAAGGTTATACAGCGGTTTTATTTGATTCCGATTCTAATAAATATAAAGAACAAGGTATCCTTAAAATTATTGGCGAAAAATCGTTTGATGGACTAATCATGCAACCAATACTTAGAAAAGAAGCCGATTTAAGGGATGCGGTTAGACGAGACATGCCCATTGTTATTGTTGATCGTGAACTTTCTGATTCTAGTTTAGCTAATGTTGTTACAAATAACTTTGATATTAGCCAACAAGTAACAAGATATTATCTAAATCAAGGATTTGATCAAGTCATTATCATTACTGGTGAAGTGACAGGTATTTCAACTCGGGAAGAGCGGTATAACGGAATTAATTCGGTCAGTCCAGACACTAAGGTGATTGAGGTTATAGATGGTGATACAAAATTAAATCAAACATATGCTGAACTGAAAAATAGATTAATACGTGATGATAAAAGAACGCTTGTATTTGCGTTGAAGGAACGTTGGTTGCTTTACTTACTACCTAAAATTATCGCTGATGGATTCATGGTCAATCAACGGGTAGCGGTAACGGGATTTTCAGATACTGAAGTCATAAAAGCGATTAATTCAGGAACTTCGTTGATTAATCAAAATCCTTTTTTACTAGGTGCTAGTGCAGCAGAATTATTGTTGAATGAATTAAATGGTGAAACAAATACGAAAAATAAAAAAATAATTATACCTGCTGAATTTAAGTAGATACTAATATGGAAAAGACTTGCTCAAGGGTAAGTCTTTTTTTATTGTCCTTAAAATGTAATTTAAAGTTAAAAAAATAAACAGGCTAGATACCTTACTGGAGTAAACGTTTACCTTGTTTAGAAATATATATTTATATTTAAGACTTGCAATTATGGAATACTGCATATATACTATCCATGTAAACGTTTACCTAACTTGTTAATAGATAATGAATTGGAGGCGCTAAAAATGGATAAAAGAACTTTTTTAGATGTTGATAAATTTGCGTTGGGCTTTGCCTCTACAACTGTAGAGGCTAAGTTTGAGGATGAAAACATGGTGAAAACGGCTAAGAATTACCTTGCAGCCTATTTGACGGCATATTACTTAGCAGAAAATTTTAACGAGATAGAACGAGAAAATTTTGATAATAAAAATGCAGAAAAATTCGAGGACATGAATTTTGAGACATTAATGAATAGGGTAAAGAAACTCAATAAATATTAATATTGGAGGAAAAATGATGACAGTTATTTTAAATACATGGATTTTTGAGAATGATGTAGAAAATGGAATTAAACAGGATGAATTGGTTGATCGCGTTTCAAAATTAAGTGTTGACGGTATCGAAGTTAGACGTGAATATTTTAAAGATTTAGATAGTGAATTACCCAAAGTTGCAAAAAAAGCAAAACAATACGGATTAATTGTTAATTATAGTGTTCCTGATCAAGTTTTTTTAGACAATGGCACGTTAAACCCTAAATTAGTTACTTATTTTCAAGAAGGTTTAATTATGGGAATCAAAAAAATTAAATTTAATATTGGAAATTTTGCGGCATTTACTGGAGATTTAAAGCAGGCTTTTAGTGAATTTCCTTTAGACAAAATAACAATGAATGTTGAAAATGATCAAACTGCATTAAGTGGCAGTGTTAAGGCATTAACGACATTTTTAGAAAGTGCTAAACGACAAAATGTGCCTGTTGGTTATGTTTATGATCTTGGTAATTGGGCTTTTACGAAACAAGATGCTATTCAGAGTGCAGATGAGCTTTCACAATACACGGACTATATCCATTTGAAAAACGTTATTAATAATGCTGGAAACTTAATGACGTCGAAAAATTTAGATGAAGGAATGTTTGATTGGCGAGCTATTTTAGCCCATCTACCAAAAAAAGTGGCTTTCGCTCTTGAATATCCGATGGATAACAAAGCGTTAATTCAATCCCAGATAGTGTTATTAAAAAAAGAAATTGAGGACTAGCTTATGGCAACCCTAATACCGATTTTATTATTAATCACTTTTGTAGGATTTATTATTTATATTTTAAAGGGTGGAAACATCATGGTCGGGTTCTTCGTAATGGCTATTTTATGGTCTATCATTGGACAAATTCCATTCGATAAGGCAGTTCAAAAAGTATTTGCTGAACCAGCATTGAATTATGGACCGACAATTATCTATATTGCATTTGGATCATGGTTCGGAAGGGTTCTTGTTGATAGTGGGATTGCGCCTGCAATTTCAGAAGCAACAAAAAAAGTTGGGAAAAAACGACCATTAATAGCAGCTATTTTAATTGTTTTGGTAACAGCGTTTATTTTTGTAAGCGCATACGGAGTGGGATCTGTGATTGCGATAGGGGTTATCTTATTACCAATCATGTTATCCCTAGGTATTCCAAGAGACATCGCACTTACTGCATTTGTCATGTCAATTGGGGCACCAATGTACATTAATGTTGTTTTATTCAATCAAATTAAAGCATTTTTTCCAAATGCCGTATACGGCGGACAATACTTAATCTTCGGTTGGACAGCAATGACAGTTCAATTAATCGCGGTAATTATTTTCTTAGTTTTACATCGCAAGAAATTTACTCAAGAAAATGTTGATTCAAATCTAAAAATTATTGGTGAGACACAACAAAATTCTGAAAGTCGCCCCATACCAAAAATTGCATTTGTTGCACCAATTATTCCGGTCGTTATGAATATGATTTTCGGCTGGGATGCTATTCCAGGATTAACTTTAGCAACATTGTTTGCGATAGCTGTTACTGGAAATATGAAAGGATATAAAAATTTCGTCGACTTCTTGAATAGTACGATTCAAAAAGCGATTGGTGATATCGCAGGATTGATTATGTTTTTAATGGCGTTAGTGATGTTTGCTGGTGCTGCTCAGTTGAACGCTGTTAGGTTTCAACATGTATTTAGTCTGATATTACCGCATGACCATTTAATCCTTGCTATTGTATTTGGAGTATTAGCACCGCTCGCGTTATTCAGAGGTCCGTTACATGTTTGGGGTGCTGGAGCTGCAACTGCAGCGGTTCTTTCGGGAACCGGGTTGTTCAATGATGCCTTCTTATTACCACTTCTCTATGTGCCTGCGCTTCTTGCTGTTTCAACAGGAATCACGCAATCATGGAATGTTTGGGGCCTTGATTATATGAAAGTTCAATCAAAAGATTTATTAAAAAGAGGTGTTCCAATCATGTGGTTTGTTTCAATTATTAATGAAGTTTTAGTTTATTACTTTTTCGGTTAAAATTAAGAGACATGAAGGGAAGAAAATATAATGAGTGAAGTTATAACAATTGGCGAACCAATCATTACATTTGCCTCAAAAGATATGGATCAAAGCTTATCAGAATCAGTTAATTATGTGAAAATATTAGGTGGCGCAGAATTAAACGTAGCGATCGGAGTTAAACGCTTAGGGCATGATGTTGAATATGTTTCTCGAGTTGGAACAGAACCTTTTGGCCAATACGCGAAGAGTATTATTTCAGGACATGGTGTGGGTATCGATTATATTAGCGAAAGTGAAAATCATTGGACGGGGCATCAATTGAAACAACTCGTATCAACGGGTGACCCAGAGACTTTTAATTACCGTAAAGGGTCAGCTGCAGCTCATTTAACAAGTGATCGAATTGATGCAATAAATTTAGATGATGTTAAAATAGCGCATATGTCTGGTATTTTCCCAGCTATTTCAGATGTGGCCGAAAAAACATTTAGAACGTTATTAACACGCCTTGTGGATAACCAAAAATTCATTACATTTGACCCTAATTTACGACCAACATTGTGGAAAAGTAAAGATTATATGGTTGCGACCGTTAATGAACTGGCAGGTTATGCAGATGTTGTTTTACCAGGTGTTGAAGAAGGAAAAATTCTGATGGGCAGTGATAATCCAGAAGAAATTGCCGACTTTTATTTAAAAGGCAAACGGACAAAAACGGTAATTGTTAAAATAGGTGCAAGTGGTGCATTTATCAAAAATTCAGATGGTAGTATGAAAACGATTAAAGGCTTCAAAGTGGATAAAGTTGTGGATACTGTTGGTGCAGGCGATGGATTTGCATTAGGCGTTATTACAGCATTATTGGAAAACAAATCTATGGAGTCAGCCGTTTTACGAGGAAATGCAGTTGGTGCGCTTCAAGTTCAGACACCAGGTGATAATGATGGCTACCCAACACCTAAAGAACTACAGGATTTTTATAAAAAGGAAGGCGTACAGGAATAATGAAATTACAAGTCGCTATTGATCGCGTTACGTTAGAAGACCTTATGGAGAGCGTCAGCTACTTAGATGGTGTTGTCAATGTCATCGAAGTTGGGACCTCTTTGATTAAAGATTATGGGATAAATGCGTTAAAATCTGTTACGGAAAAAGTTAATCAATCAGAAGTATTATTTGATTTAAAGACAATTGATGAGGGTGTTTATGAATTTGAAAAGGGATTCTCTGCTAACGCGGATACGTTAACGGTTATGGCAAGTTCGTCAATTGATACGATTGAACAAGTTTATGAATTAACGGTTAATCAGAAAAAAAACATTCTGATAGATTTATTGGAAGTAGATGAGACGAAAATTGAAAAATTACAAAAATTTGATGAAGCCATTTTTGGATTACATTACTCACATGATAAGAAAGATCAAGATTTTGATGCCGTAAAAGCGGTGGCTGAATTCCATGCTAAATTTCCAAATATAAAAAAAATCGCGGTTGCCGGTGGTATTGATATTGAACAGGCAAAAAGATTGGCTGTTCAAGGTATCGTGGAAAGAATCATTGTTGGTGGTAAAATAATGAATAATGAGAAACCATTAGATATGGCAAAAAAATTTATGGAGGTTATTAAATGAGTTTACTTGATGAAATAATGGATGAAATTAACGCGGTCATTGCTAAAGTTAGTGATGACCAATTAAATGGTGCTGAGAAGTTAATTACGAAAGATAAAAGAATTTTTATCTTAGGTGCTGGGCGATCTGGGTTAATGGCAAAAGGATTCGCAATGAGATTAATGCATATCGGTTATACGGTCTTTGTAATTGGTGAGACAATTACACCGTCAATTGCAGAAGGGGATGTGCTAGTTTCTGTTTCTGGCTCTGGGACAACTAAGAGTGTACTTGAACCAACTGAAAGTGCTAAGAAAATTGGCGTTAAAGTAGTCGGGCTTACAAGTAACGGCGAGTCTCCTTTAGCGAAAGTATCTAACTCAGTTGTCGTTGTGCCTGGTGCAACAAAAGCTGATAATAGTGTAAAGTCAATCCAATTATTGAGTACGCTATTTGATCAAAGTGTGCATATTGCTCTGGATGCATTAGTGCTGAAGGTAAGTCGTAGAGACAACGTATCAAATGATCAGGCGAAGGCGAGCCATAGTAATTTAGAATAAAAAATAGCAACTATCATTTTTAAAATGGTAGTTGCTATTTTTTAGGATAACTATAGTTACAACAATGGTTGATTAATAACCGGCTGTTGTTGACTTAATTAACTCAGGTGTTCTATTAAATAACATGTAGGCGTAACCGTTAATGATTTGCATCCCTTCAGTTTCTCGTGAAGAATTGATACGGGTATACGAAACATCATTTGTTGTTAAGGCACTGTTATGATTATTATCAACTGTTAATTTCGAAGCGTTAACAGCGACAAAAGCGTCATCTGTTACGAGGTAAACTTTATTTGTTTTTGAACTATAAGCAATTGATTGTGGAGAGTCACCCACCCGGTTGGCTAATTGTCCAACGACTTTTACGGTGACTTTATTGTCGGCATCTATAGATCCCTTCCAAATTCGAATATACTTACCGGCTGAACCAGATCCGCTACCAATCATTGTGTATGAATAGAAGTTATTGTTATCTGCAAAAGTTAAATTATTACTTTGCATAAAATTACCATAACCATCGTTCCATTGCATATTAGTATAGTTATCAGGTGCTAGCGTTGACGAATTGATATGTTGAATAGTTACTGTGTCGGATTCAGTAAGTGATTTTGAGCTTGTATCACGATACATGTAGAGACCTTTATTTGAACCATTTGTTTTATAATCTAAAGATTGACCATGGCCTATTATGAATTCAGGACCGACTTTAATGATAGATTCATATTTTTTGTATGCATTATATTTAGAAACATAGAAATTATATTTACCTTTATAAGTTGAAGCAGGGTAGTTTGCTTTGTAGTAGCTAAGAGATTGCGATTGACGGAGGTAGTAAAAAGCCTGCCATAATTCTCCAAATCCCTTACTATTATTTAGATTTAATGCGTTCATCTTATCAGTATCAAAACGGACAATCTTACCAGTTCCTTTTTTCGAATCAGTTGAGATTGATGCATAAAGGTAGTGACCATTGATAACAAATCCTTGTATATTACCCCAATCACCACTTGATTTATATGAAGCAGTTAAGAAATAATTTGTTTTAAATTGTTTTGAACCAGTTGCATTATAAGTACTACCTGATTTTGTTGTTGCATCAACTGAAGAATAATTAGGCTTTTTTTGATAGAAATTAGTAGCCGCAGTATTTGCTAATTTATTGCCTGTATCTAGGCTACCATCATGCATATCAACAAGAACATCTGTAGCAGGTGTCCAGGCTGCTAAATAGCCACTATAAATCCAACCGAGATCGTTTTTCCCAGTTTTAACATATGAAAATTTAGCGCCATCTTGTGTTCGTGTTTCTGTTTTGGTGATATATAAATCAGTATCGAAGTAATTTTTTGAATAATGTGTTGTTTTATTTCCATAAATAGTGTTTAGTGGTGCGTTATGAATGTTAGAGATGTCAGACGTGATACGATATTTAGTTTTTGATGAAGAAGTTTTGATATCTTTAACGGTTTCGTAATTCGTTAATGCTTTAGTATTCACATAACCATACAAAGTTCCGTCACTATATGTTAGTTTTGAGTAGCTTACATTTGATGCCGTTGTAATTTTTTTGGAAATGTAGAAAGTGGTTGAGTGATAACTAGTACCATAGTGCATAAATGTAGAAGCACCGTGTAATGCTCTTGGATAACTGTAAACATTATAAGCATTTGTTTTAATTCTAACAGGTGTATGGTTACTATCTGATTTATCTGTTTTGGGAGATGCATAAACGGTTGTGGCTTTGGTATTTATATAGCCATACGCTTTTCCAGCACCATTAACTAGCCAAGAATATGATTTTCCATCTGATAATTTAATCGTTTTTGTGATGTAAAAAGTTGTTGAATGATAACTTGAACCATAGTGCATGAACTTTGATTTTGAATTTAAAGTTCGAGGGTAAGCATAAACATTATAAGCTTTCGTTTTAATTCTAACAGGCGCATGTGCAATGTATTTTGAAGATGATAGTTTAACTTTTGCTGAGACAGAGCTAGATGTACTGTGACTGGCTATCCCTAAGCCAAGTGCTGTAAACAGTAATGTGATCCCAATGAATTTACTGATTTTCATAATTTAGAACTCCCCTATAAAATATATTTTGTGCCTTCTAATTATACATGAATATGACTGATAGGCCAATTCATTATTTGAATGGAACGGGGTTATTAATACTGATCAAAAAGTTATGGAACAGTTAAATACCATGGAATGTAATATAAAAAAAATATATTATTATAAATAGGAATGATATAATTATTAGATATTTGGACAAAAGAATTGTTAAGGAGAATACAATTAATAATGACAAAAAATAATGGATTACTCTCAGTTGTTATTTTGGGATACAATGTTGAAGAGTTCATTGAAGAAAGTATTGAATCAGTTCTTAACCAAAGTTATGAACAATTAGAAATTATTTTAGTTGATGATGGATCAGTTGATGGGACTGCCGAAATTATGGATCGGTATGTATCACTTTTTGACAATATTAAAGCAATTCACAAAGAAAATGCTGGACCTAGTGCTGCTAGAAATGCAGGAATTGAAGCCGCTACCGGAGAATATATTGCCTTCGTAGATGGGGATGATTTATTACCAGTTGACGCATACAGTCTTTTGATGGGGTCGGTAAAGATGACTGATTCAGACTTGGCAACTGGTGCAGTTAAACGATTTAATTCTAAACGTAGTTCACGTTCTTACATTCATAAATTTGCTATTAAAGATACTGTTTATGAAACATCAATTGCAGAACACCCAGAATTAGTTTATGACACAACTTCATGGAATAAAGTTTATCGATTAAATTTGTTTATCGACAATAATTTGCGCTACCCTGTGGGAATGTTATATGAAGATATTCCTGTGATGATGGCAGCTCATTTATTGGCTAACCATATTGATATTATTACTGATATTGTATACGAATGGCGTTGGCGTGAAGGTGATAGCAAATCTATCACTCAAAGTCGAGGTAATGATATTCAACATTATAAAGACCGATTGGAAATGCTAGAGTTAACGCGTTCATACATGAAAAAATATGGGGCAACTCAAAATGTTATGGATGCATTTGATCTGAAATTATTAACAACTGATATTCCGCTATCAATGCAAGATATTCGAGAATCGGAAGAAGATTACATATTAGAATTTCAAAAAATTACAGTCCTACTTATTAGAACGATTAATCCAGAATTATTTAAGCAATTATCAATTAAAAATCAAATTCAATATGCTGCTGTGTTACAGGGGAATATTAAAGACTTAAAAAAATATAGTTATCGTCGTAGAAATATTGGAAAAATTGTTGAAAAAAATAATCGCTATCAATATGAAGATCCGGCTATCTCTTTAGATGTTGCTAAAGCGGTTGATGTGGGACAATCACAAAAATTCGAACAACGAATCTTAAATGTTTTTTCTGATGAAATGACAAGTGAGATAGTTATTAAGGGTTGGTTGCAACTCAATCAATTGAAAGTTACAAAAAAATTAGACGAAAAATTTACGGTTAATTTGATTAACATTATAAATGGGAAAGAAATGCCAATTACGTTTGAACGAGAAACCGTCAAGCGTCGTCGTCATTTATTTAAGCACCGTAACTATCGTTATTTTAGAATGTCATTTGATCAACAAGAGGCATACAAAATATTAGGAAACGGCATTTGGAAAATACAAGTTAATTATCAAGTTAAAAATATTAATGTGACGGAATTTTTAGCTAATCCTAAGCGTAAATTTATAAGTAATATTTTTTCTGGTAATGATTATCAAATTAAAACTGATTTTAGTTTTGACTGGGCATTAGCTTTTAATGCGATGACTTTGACAGCAAATGAAATAAAGACGGAAAAAAATGTTCAAGCTAATCTAATTCAAGATATTAGTGTGAATGATAGTAAATTAGTGGTCTCTACATGGTTAAATAATCCTGAAAGTACGAAGTTAATTGTTACTGAAAATAGTGATGATGAAATTGCGCCTCAAATTAGTGGACAAAAAATAAATGTTAGTGAACATCAAGTGAAATTTGAATTCTCAATAACTGAAGTAGCCGAGTTAAGTTCTGTAACACAAAAAAGACTCCAGTTAATTGATGAAAAAGAATTGAAATTAAGCTATGAGTTTGAACATGTTGATAAACCGCAAGAATATGAAATAGCACAATATAGTTTACTCGTTCAAAAGAATATGAAGGAAATGATTGGACTAAATATCGCACCACATTTTTCAAAACTAATGGATGTCCAGTGGTTAGATAATAGTCGGCTACGATTAATCGCTGAAAATACATTGTTTCAAAGTTCAGCAGAAAAAATTGTTTTACGTGTAATCGATCAAGAGGAACAATATAAATATCAATTTAATGACGTTACTGTCGATGATAACGGTCAAATAATCGTTAATTTGAATTTAATTAATGAACAACAAGACAGTTTCATTAAGGCAGCAAAATATAATCTTTATCTTGATTTTTATAGTGCTGACCAAGTTGTTCGTTCGCAAATTACAACTGAACCAGAACGTGTAGAAACGCTAGAAAGTCGTACAAATCATTTAGCAAGAACATCATTATACGAAACAAAAAACAATTTTTTGGTTTTAAACCAAAAATTATCGTGGGATAAGCAGGACGCAACCAAACGAAAACGGGCAATTAACTTCTCACTATATTACCCGCTACAACGTTTATTACCTTTAAAGAAGAAAACGATTGTCTTTGATAGTTATTGGGGCGCTTATTTCAATGGTAATGAAAAAGCCATTTATGATTATGTCCAAGAAAACATGCCAGATTATGAATGTGTCTGGTTATTCAAGGATCCGAATACAACAATAACCGGCAATGGTAAACGAGTTCGCTACTTCAGTAAAAAGTATTGGTATTACATGGCGCGAGCTAAGTATTTTATTGAAAATACTAACCTCCCTAACCAATATGCAAAACGAAAAGGACAAGTTGAAGTTCAATCGTTACATGGAACCTTCATGAAAACGATGGGATTTGATGAACCTTATTTCAAAGATGGTTCAAAAGGACGTCAGAATAATTTCATGAAACGAATTAAGCGTTGGGATTATCTTGTTTCACCTTCGCCATATATGGATGAAACAGCTAGTCACGCATTTAATTTTGAAAAAGAGGTTGTTCACTCTGGCTTCCCAAGAAATGATGTACTTTATAAAAAGAATAATGAAACTGATATCCTTAAAATTAAAGAATCTATTGGCATGCCATTGGATAAAAAGGTCGTATTATATGCACCAACCTACCGAAATAAAGACGGATTTGATTTTGAGTTAGATATTAAACAAATGCAAGCTAAATTGAGTGACGAATATGTGTTATTGGTAAGGCTACATTATTTCGTTGCCAATAAAATTGATCTAACTGAATTTGAAGGATTTACTTTTGATGTGTCTAATTATCCAACAGTTGAAGATTTATATTTAATTGCGGATACGTTAATTACTGATTATAGTTCAGTAATGTTTGATTACGCACATCTTAAACGACCAATGATTTTCTTTGCATATGATTTAAAAGATTATACAGAAGATACACGAGGTGTTTATCTCGATTATAATGGTACGGTTCCAGGACCAATTGTGGATACAACGGCAAAAATAATTGACGAATTAAGCGATTTTAATCATCTACAGACAACCTACGCGCAACAATTGATTGAATTTTATGATAAATTTTGTACGTATGGTCGTCAAGGGGATGCTTCAAAGCAAGTTTTTGAAGCAATGATTAGCGATCACTTATTACCACAAGAACCAAGCGTTCAAGTAATTAGAAATAAAATTAAAAAGATCGTTAAGTTTAATAAATGGTATCCAAAAGCATTTGGTATTATCGGTAAAATGTCAAAGAAAGATATTATTATATTTGAAAGTTTCTTTGGTCGTAAATATAGTGATAATCCAAAAGCTATCTATGAATACATGAAAGACCGTTACCCTAAATATAAGATGTACTGGAATGTGAACCAGGATTATGTTGCTTATTTTAAAGAAAATCATATTCCCTATGTGACACGATTCTCATTTAAAGGTATTTTCAAACAAGCTCGAGCAAAATATTGGTTTACGAATGTTCGTCGACCATTATGGTGGGTTAAACCTGAAGGTACAACAATTGTTCAGACATGGCATGGTACGCCATTAAAAACGATTGGTGTTGACGTAAATACAGGGTCAATGCCTGGCGTTGATGCTGCTAAATATCATAGCCAAGTTACAAAAGATTCTGATCGTTGGGATTATTCTGTTACGCCAAATGAATATTCGTCAGATATTTTCAGACGTGCATTCCGTTTGAACCGTAACCAAATGATTAATTCTGGCTATCCTAGAAATGATATTTTAACGAATTATACACAGACAGATATCAATCGTATTAAAGCAAGTTTAGAAATTAATCCAAACAAAAAAGTTATTCTATATGCACCTACTTGGAGAGATAATGAATACGTTAAAGCTGATTATTTCACGGCTAAGTTACATCTTGATTTAGATAAGATGAAAGCAGAACTTGGCGATGATATTATCGTTCTTGTTAGAACGCATTATTTAATTGCTAACTCATTAGATTTAACTGATTATGAAGGCTTTGCGCTGAACGTTGCTGATTATGAAGATATTAATGATTTATATCTTATTAGTGATCTGTTGATTACAGATTATTCATCTGTTTTCTTTGATTTTGCAGCGTTAAAACGTCCTATTATTTTCTTTGCATATGATTTAGATGAGTATGCAAATGATATTCGTGGTTTTTACTTTGACTACGAAAAAGAAGTACCAGGACCAATCGTTAAGGATACAGATGCTGTCATTACTGAGATTAAACGAGCATTTGCAACGGATGAACGCCATCACAATTATGATCAATTTGTAGCGACTTATAATGCTTGGGATGATGGACATGCAACTGAACGGTTAGTTGATTTTGTCATGAATGGACGCGTTTATGAAGCTCAAGAAACAGTAGTTGAAGAAACGACCGTCCATGTTCAAGATGGTGCTGAAGTTTGGTCAAAGGTTTATGGATCTAAAAATTATAAATTTGTAAAAAATATTGATGCCAGAGTTACAAATGAAGGTATCGTGAATAAAACGGGTTATTTAATTGATCCTATTCAAAAAAATAAAGTCGGTTCGACATTACTGTTTATCACGATGAGTGATGGGACAACCGGTTGGATTGATAAAAGTGAAGTAATCAATTAAGCAGTTTAAAGACGCCATTTGGCGTCTTTTTTTTGAATTAATTTATCGTTCAATAATGAGGATAAGTGAAACGCTATAATTGTTAGACAGGTTACGGTATAATGAAATTACTATACATAAATTAAAGGAGAACCATATCGATGCTTGATAGATTAAAAAAGTCTAAATTGATGTTTTGGTCACTTGAATTATTAATCGTTGCCTCGTTAATTTGGATGTGTACAAAAATAAGTTTTATTTTTAGTCCAATAGGAACGTTTATTTCCACATTATTTATTCCGATTATTATATCTGGGTTTTTATTTTATTTATTTAATCCGGTCGTTAAATTTTTAATGAAAATAAAAATCAAAAAATTCAAATTTTCTCGAACGTTGTCAGTTGCCATTCTATTTGTATTCCTAGCAATTCTTTTAGTTGCCTTAATAGGGTACCTGATTCCGAGAGTAGTCAGTCAGCTAAGTCAATTGGTGGTTAACCTACCAGATTATGCAAATGCAGTTAGTGAGTCGTCAAAAGATACGTTTAATCATTTAAATAAATATGCTTGGTTTAAAGAAATTGATTTTACTAGCTATTTAAACCAGTTTGAAAATTCTATTGGGACCTACTTCAAATCAATTGCAACCAATTTGACGAACTCGATAGGATCAATGATTGGGGTTGTAACGAGTGTGACAGTTGTTGCACTGACAGTACCTGTGATGTTGTTCTATATGTTAAAAGATGGTCAAAAACTAGTCCCAACGCTTAAAAAACTTGTTCCAGAAAAACATGGGGATGAGCTCGTTGAGTTACTTGACCGCATGGGTGATACAATTTCAGCGTACATTGGTGGACAAGCTATTGAATGTATTTTCGTTGGGGTATTTACCGCTATTGGTTATTCAATTATTGGTATGCCGTATATTTTGTTACTAGGAGTTGTGGCTGGCCTTGCTAATATTATTCCTTATATTGGACCCTATATTGGTATTTTCCCAGCACTGATTATTGCGGTAACACAGTCTACTCAAATGGTTATTTTTGTCGTGATTGTTGTGTTAATTGTCCAACAAATTGATGGTAATTTTGTCTATCCTAATGTTATAGGCAAATCATTAAATATACATCCATTGACGATTATTGTATTATTACTAGTAGCTGGTAACATTGCTGGGCTTCTAGGAATGATTTTAGGAATTCCCTTATATGCTGTTGTAAAAGTTGTTATTAAATACTTTTACGATATTAGACAATTGCAGGAAAAATAAGACAGTCATAACAGTTTATGATAAAATAAATTATTATTGATAACGACGGAGGAGCAAAAACATGAAAAAAATAATTACTTATGGAACATTCGATTTATTACACAAGGGTCATGTACGTATTTTACAACGCGCTAAAGCAATGGGCGACCATTTAACAGTTTGTATTTCAACAGATGAATTTAACGCAATTAAAGGGAAAAAGGCTTACACATCATATGAAGATCGTAAGTTCATTTTAGAAGCAATTAAGTACGTAGATGAAGTGATTCCAGAAACTGAATGGGACCAAAAAATTAGTGACGTCGTCGATAATCAGATTGATACATTTGTGATGGGTGATGATTGGGCAGGTAAGTTTGACTTTTTAAGCGATTACTGTGAAGTTATTTACTTACCAAGAACAGATGGTATTTCAACAACAAAAATTAAAAAAGATTTAGGGATGAACTTGTAAAATATTTTATTATTTTATCTTTTGTAGTAAGGAGAACAAAATAATGAATGAAATTAAAAAAATAGTCCAAAAAGTGGTTAAGCGGATTGGTCGCCAAATTTTAATAACGTTAAATGATTTTACAATTAAATTTTCAATTAAAAAACACCAAGTTGTCTTTGAAAGCTTTAATGGGCGCGATGTTAACGATAACCCGATGGCCATTTACAAGCAGACTAGACGAGATCTTGGTGAAGAAAATGCGAAGCTTTTATATTTTAGCGTTAAACCAAGCATGTACACTAAATTAAAAGAACAATATCCGGAAATTAATTTAATTAAACGCTTTGGATTTTCTTGGACTATCAAAATGGCGAGGGCTGAATTTTGGGTCTTTAATTCAAGATTACCTATTTGGTGGAAAAAGAATCCGAAGACTACATATATACAAACATGGCACGGGACACCGTTGAAACATTTAGGAATGGATATTGAAAATGTTTCAATGCCAGGTACAACGACAGCGTTATACCATGCTAATTTTAAAGTGGAAACAGCACGTTGGGATTATTTAATAGCGCCTAATCATTATTCAAAGCAAATTTTTGAAAGTGCATTTGCTTTTAAAAATAAATCCTTGGATATTGGATACCCAAGGAATGACATTTTATATGCGGATAATAATGAAAAAGATATTAGAGCTTTAAAGAAAACGTATCTTGGTAATGAAGATGCTAAAGTGGTTCTTTATGCGCCAACATGGCGTGATGATAGCTTTTATACTCAGGGTGTTTATAAATTCGAAATGGCTTTTTCATTCGAATCATTCTTTCAACATGTATCAGACGATACTATTTTAATTATGCGGCCTCATTATTTAGTTAAGAATAGTATTAATATCGAAGGATTTGAAGATCGTGTTAAAATAATGGCAGATGAAAATATTACTGAATTATATTTAATGAGTGATATGATGATTACGGATTATTCGTCAGTGATGTTTGATTTTGCTAATTTGAATCGACCAATGATGTTTTATTGTTATGATTTAGAACATTATCGGGATGAACTACGCGGCTTTTATATCAACTTTGAGATGGAAGCGCCAGGACCAATCGTAGAAAAAGAACCAGATTTCTATAAACAATTGGATGTCTATACGCAAAATGGTGATTATCCTGGTTACGAAAAACAATTTAAAGATTTTCAAAATAAATTTATTGAATGGGATAATGGAAAAGCTTCTCAAAAAGTTTCTGACATTATCTTAGGTAAGTAAGCATATTCTCCTTTTGGGAGGATATGCTTTTTATTTTTTAAAATATAAATACTGATAACATCGGATAAGATGTTAATTTTTAGTGATTAATGGTAGAATTGTATAAGCGTAAGTGTATACATGTTATTATTGAGAATTAAAATAACTGAATGATTAATGGTGATAAAATGGAAGATTATAAAATTCGATTAGAGTATGTTACAAAAGGTATAACAAGTAAAAAAAATCGAAAAATTGATAAAGATTCGAAAGATATTTATTGGGCTTTAAGGGGCATCTCGTTTGATATTTATCGTGGTGAATTTTTTGGTATTATTGGCATGGGTGGCTCAGGGAAAGCAACGTTATCTGACATTCTAGCCGGTAAAGCCAAACAAACAACGGGTTTTCTAACGATGGCCGGTCACACGACGATTGTATCATATGAGACACAATTAAAACGCGATAAAACGGCTGTGCAAAATATTCAAGAAGCAATTACTGATTCTAAGATTGATTACAAAAATAGTGATCAAACTTTGAATAATGTTTTAAATTTTGCTGACTTAGGGGTATTAAAAGAAAGTAAAATTGAAGATTACTCTCCCGATATGCGTGCGCGAGTTGAGTTAGCAATGGCCTTCTTCATTGAACCTGATATTATTATTTTAGATGGTATTCTATCAGCATTAGATGATATTTTTTATCAAAAAACGGTTGATAAAATTAAAAGCCTACAAACAGAGGGCAAAACTTTTGTACTTGCTAGTCAAGATTTACAACAAATGGAGTTCTTAACAGACAGAATTGCCTGGATTCAAAACGGTCAACTGATGGATATCGGTGAGTCTGAAAAAGTCGTTATGAGTTATTTAGATTTTGTTGCTTGGTACGATAGTTTGACTGATGAGAAACGAAGTGAGTACGATAAACAACGTGATTCAGAACGTAAATCATTTAGTGTAGAGACCTTATATACACAATATAAAAAAACGCATTTTGATCCTGATATGCCTCGATCAATTGAGTTGCGTCGTAGAGATGCCTTTTATAACGGACAAGCATTTGACGATACAAAATATTTTTTAAAAAAGAAAAATGGTAAAAAGCACGGTAAACTAGCTTTGATGGTTATTGGTATTTTGATTTTAGCAGTGATAGGAACAGTTTCTGCCAAGTATGTTCAAATGAACAATGACAAGCAAGAATCGAGTTCAATCGCCCAACGTCAGAAGTCTGTAAGTGAATCAAAAAAAATAGCAATTTCAAGCTCAATTAGTAGAGCTGATGTCTCTAAAAAAGTGGTGGCATCTTCTAAATCTAAATCAGCTAAAGCTGCTTCAAGCAAGTCAGCCAAACGGTCTGCTGAAAAAAAGCGGCAGAATGAGTCGCTTGCTAAAGCTAAGGCAGAAAGTGAATCCGTTCTAGCTAGAGAGTCATCTGAAAGGGTGGCTAGTTCTGAGTCAGCAGCAAAAGAAAGTAGTGAAAAGAAGGAAAGTAGTGAAAAGAAAGAAAGTATCAGTAAAATTAGTACGAAGATGTTTGAGGTAGGTAGTGGGGATAGTTTATCAAGTATCGCGACTGCCAATGATACAACCAGTGATCAATTGATGGACATCAATGAATTATCATCAAATCTTTTGCATGTAGGACAAAAAATAAAAGTACCTAAATAAATGTGAGTTAACTCGGAGGAAGTTATGAAATTAAGAACGAAAGTAATTATTGGTATAGTTGCAGTTGTGTGTATCGGTGGTGGGACGATATTAGCTAGTACGAAGGCTGGTCATGACGTCGTTGAGTGGGTTGCTACTCGTGGGTCATCTGACCAACAAAAAAAGGAGTACGCTGAACAACAAAAATTAGCTGAATCGAAATATGGTAAGAGTAAGTCTAGTGAAAAATCAAAACCAAAATCAAAAAAGAAGAAAACTGAAAAGAAAAAATCTGTGTCTAAAAAAAGTAAATCAACGTCGTCTTCGTCGTCAAGTTCTAATATTGATACGGATACGATAACTGTTGTTTATGGTGATTCATTGTCATCTATTGCGTTAAGCCATGATATGACAGTGAAGGAACTAATTGCATTAAATGACATGGAAAATACAACATTAAGACCTGGGCAAACGCTTAAGGTCGTTGCTGGAAGTGGAAAAAGTATAGATACTACATCTTCAGATACAACAGGCACAGATAATACAAGTTCTGATAATACTACTTCAGACAACACAACAAGTTCATACTCTAATGACGATACAACTTCAGATAGTACAAGTACAGCAAGTTCATACTCTAATGCTGATACAAGCTCAGATAGTACAACAAGTTCAGATACTTCTAGTACCGATAACACAACAAGATCATATTCTAGTTCAACATCAGATACAACTAGTTCAACGAGCTCAACTAGTGATGAGACAACTAGCAATTAGCAATCGGATTTCTGCATGTTAATAGGTGTATAATATCCGTAGGTTAAAAAATAAAGACAAATGAATTGGAGCGGATGAGTAAATGAGTTCAGACCCTGGTCACGAACTGCTGTTGCAGCTGTTATTATTAGTCATTTTGACATTAGTGAATGCCTATTTTTCAGCTGCAGAATTAGCAGTAGTTTCAGTAAATCGTAATAAAATTGAGGCAGAGGCGAAAGCTGGAGATAAAGGTGCAATAAGAATTCTTGGTATATTAAATAATTCGACATCATTTTTATCAACTATCCAGATTAGTATTACTTTTGCCGGGTTCTTGTCTTCAGCTTTTGCAGCAACATCTTTGGCTAAATATGTTGAACCATTGTTTGGGAGTGCTGTGTGGGCACATGATGTTGCAGTAGTTATCGTTACGTTGATTTTATCTTATTTTTCATTAGTTTTAGGAGAATTATATCCTAAACAATTGGCACTACAGATGCCAGACAAAATTGCCAGAGCAACGACTGGGCCTATTCAACTTATTGCGATTGTTTTCAAACCATTTAACTGGTTGTTATCAATTTCAATCCGTGCATTAGAAAAAATAACACCAATTAAGTTTAATAAAAATAATATTGAGGTTATTAGTCGACAAGAAATTGTTCATATGATTCAAACTGGTGAAGAGCGTGGTGCTATTGATTCAGATGAATATGAAATGATGGAAGGCGTTATTTCGTTACATACGAAATTCGCTCGTGAAGTTATGGTCGCTAGAACTGATGCTTTTATGATTGATTTACAAAACGATAATGATCGTAATATTGATGCTATTTTAAATCAACCTTATTCTCGTGTACCCGTTTATAGTGATGATAAAGATAACGTCGTTGGCGTTGTTCATATCAAAAATTTGCTTAAAGCTGCTAGAGCAAAAGGGTTCGATAGAATTAGTTTACGTCAAATTATGCAAGAGCCCATGTTTATTCCAGAAACGATGGCTGTTGATGATTTGTTATTCGAAATGAAGAAAACACACACTCAATTAGCTATTTTATTGGATGAATATGGCGGTGTTGTTGGACTTGCCACAATTGAAGATTTAATTGAAGAGATTGTTGGCGATATCGACGATGAGTCAGATAGCCCTGATGATACATTGAGAAAAATTAATGCACATGAATATATCGTACAAGGTCGAATGACACTTGACGATTTTAATGATGAATTTAATTGTGATATCAACGTTAAAGACGTAGACACAATTGCGGGATTCGTCTTAACTGAATTAGGTCGAATTCCCGGTAATAATGAACAACTACAGATTACACTTCACAATGGTATACTTCTCGAAACGGAAAAAATGGACGGTTCTCGATTAGTGGAATTGAAAGTTATGATTCCCGAAACACGGTTAAAAGATACTTTAAAGAGTAAAGAATAAAATATGGGATGATAAGGTCAATAGAACTCTAATAAGTTCCATTGACCTTATCATTTTTTACGTCGAAGTTCATTATCATTTATGATAAACTATGAGTAATATGTTTTAGAGAGGACAAAAAATGAATACAGAAGAATTAGAGACTCAAGTAAAAAAACGCCGAACATTTGCGATTATTTCTCATCCCGATGCTGGTAAAACAACCATTACAGAACAATTACTTTTATTCGGTGGGGTTGTCCGTTCTGCCGGAACAGTTAAGGGTAAAAAATCTGGTACTTTTGCAAAATCTGATTGGATGGAAATTGAAAAGAAACGTGGTATTTCTGTTACTAGTTCAGTTATGCAATTTGATTACGCCGATAAGCGGGTTAATATTTTAGATACACCTGGGCATGAGGATTTCTCGGAAGATACCTACCGAACATTAATGGCCGTAGATTCTGCAGTCATGGTTATTGATTCTGCAAAAGGAATTGAACCACAAACAAAGAAATTATTTAAAATTTGTAAAATGCGTGGCATTCCTATTTTCACATTCATCAATAAGATGGATCGTGATGGACGTGAGCCACTTGATTTAATGGCTGAACTCGAAGAGGTCTTGGGCGTTGAATCATACCCAATGAACTGGCCAATTGGTATGGGTAAAGGCTTAAAGGGATTATACGATATCTACAACCATCGTATTGAACTTTACCAAAAAGAAGATAAAGGCATGGACTACGTTGATTTAAATGACGCCGGTGAGATTGAAGGCGACCATCCTTTAAAAGAAGATAGTATCTATCAAGAAGTGCTAGATGAAATTGAATTATTGGGCGATGCTGGTAATACCTTTGATGAAGCAAAAATCGCAACAGGGGATTTAACGCCGGTTTTCTTTGGATCAGCATTAACTAACTTTGGTGTAAAAACGTTCTTAGATATTTATTTGAACTATGCACCAGCACCACAAGAACATAAAACGATTGAAGAAACAACGATACAACCAACAAATGAACATTTTTCTGGGTTTGTTTTCAAAATTCAAGCAAATATGAATCCTAATCATCGTGATCGAATTGCGTTTATTCGAATTTGTTCAGGTGAATTTGAACGTGGGATGGATGTTAAATTAGCAAGAACTGAAAAGAAAATGCGTTTATCTAATTCAACCCAATTTATGGCAGATTCTCGTGAAGTTTTAGAATCAGCTGTAGCTGGCGATATTATTGGATTATATGATACTGGTAATTTCCAAATTGGCGATACAATCAGTAACATGAAGAAACCAATTACCTTTGAAAAATTACCTCAATTTACGCCTGAATTATTCATGAGCGTTAATGCTAAAAATGTAATGAAACAAAAATCATTCCATAAGGGTATTCAACAGTTGGTTCAAGAAGGTGCTGTTCAATTATATAGAAGTTACAACACGGGTGACTATATTCTGGGTGCCGTTGGTCAACTTCAATTTGAAGTCTTCCAATTCAGAATGTTAAATGAATATAATTCAGAAGTTATCATGACACCAATGGGTTCTAAAACAGCTCGCTGGATTGATCCAGAACAATTGGATGAAAAGATGTCAAGTTCACGTAACTTACTTGTTAAAGATCGACAAGACTTACCGTTGTTCTTGTTTGAAAATGCATTCGCAGAACGCTGGTTTGCTGACAAATATCCAAACGTTACATTAACATCAAAACTATAAACGAAAAGAGGTATACCAATTGGTATACCTCTTTTTTGAGTGCTTATTAATTTAATGAGTAAGGCATTTTGATGTAAGTTTCATCAATAAAACCACCATCTTTTAATTCAAACCAAACATCATTACTTGATGATAACTGACTGATTAAAGTAACTTGTGTATTGTCAGCTAAAACTCGTAATTTTTTACCATAAGGTTTAGTGTAAATAGTTACAGATTTATTAGGAATGTAATCAATTGAAGCAGAGTGATTGATTATTTTTTTAGTAAATTCATTGGTGTCATTGTCGGGTAATAAAGCATATTTGGGTTGAATAATCATTTTTACATTAGAAGTACTTTCTAACCATTGATTGCCACCTATGCTGTACCAAATAGTTCCCAAATTCGTTTCGATTTTTTCAAATACTTGTAAAATAACGCCAGCAGGTAAGAAGGCGGGATAGGAGTTACCCTCGGGTAAGTCATAAGGACGTACGCGTTTTGTAATCTGGATGTATGCGTCAATTTGATCGACGGTTTTCCAATTGATGTTGCGATAATAATAGTAGATGGTTTGTTGTTCATTTGTGAAAGTACCATAACTAGTTTTTGAGGCACGCAATAAATTGAACCCTGGAATATTGACAGGGTCATAAGTGAAAGGGTCATTCAAATGGCCACGTAGTAAAGTGGGTGAGCCGATTAAGTAGCCACCATCAATATCTTGATTATAAATCCAAACGGCAGCGCCATGTTTCTTTTCATAGCTTAAAATAATAGCACCATAGTTGGTTACAAAAGTACTTGTGAATCCCGAAATGCCAACTAGATTATAATCATTGATTGGTTCAAATTGAAGTCTTAAATCGCTACCTATAGTGCCACTGATAATTTGCGGACGAGATAGATTATTATTATTTTGGTCTTTATAGTAAACAATCATTGTGGCATCTGAAACAGATGTTGGTAGAAAAGTTTTTTCTTCAATGACTTCATGTTTCTTTTGTTTTGGTGCCTTATATTTTTTTGTTGATTCAGAATTGAATACAAATTGTATATCGGAAGTGGAAGTAGGTTGGTCATTTTTTGTAAAAACAGACAACATATTCCGGAAGAAATCTCTTAAGGCGATTTTAATCAGCTCCATTCATAATCTAATATCATAATTATAACCTAAAAAGATTAATTATTGGGGAAAAGTGTTTGAAATATCGTTTATTTATTTAAAAGAATGAATAAAATAAAAAAAGATGCAGACTCAGAAAAAATTATCTGAGTCTGCATCTTTAGTTTAGCCTTTACTTTTCAACGTTAGAGTCGGAATCTTTAACATCAGTAGTTGTATCGGCTGATATCTTAATTTCATCTTTTTCAATTTTTGCAGCTAATTTTGTTACATCAGGATTATCAAGGTAGAAGTCAGCTATTTGATCTTCAATCTGTTCCTGGATAACACGTCTTAGTGGACGAGCACCCATTGCGGGATTGTAGCCTAAATCAACTAATTTTTCTTCAACCCGATTTGTAACGTGAAGTTCTAAGTTTTGATTTTTAAGAACTTTATTAACGTCATCAAGCATGATACTTACGATTGAAACTAAGTTTTCTTTACTTAATGAGTTAAATTCAACGATGTCATCAAAACGGTTTAAAAATTCAGGACGGAAGTAATTTGATAGTTTATCAATGATGGCATGGGTTGCACCAGTTGACGTTGCACCAAAGCCAACATTTGCTTCAGCATCAGCACTACCAGCGTTAGATGTCATAATGATAATCGTATCTTTGAAACTTACCACGCGACCTTGTGAATCTGTTAAACGGCCATCTTCAAGAATCTGCAAGAACATATGCATAACATCAGGATGTGCTTTTTCAACTTCATCTAACAAGATTAAACTGTATGGATTACGACGAACTTGTTCAGTTAATTGACCAGCTTCTTCATAACCAACATAGCCAGGAGGGGAACCAATCAATTTAGAAACTGAATGGTTCTCCATGTACTCACTCATATCGAAACGAATCATTGATTCTTTTGTTCCAAATAATTCTTTTGATAATTGTTTAGCAAGTTCTGTTTTACCAATTCCAGTTGGTCCAACAAACAAGAATGATCCGATAGGACGCCCAGATTTATTGAATCCAATCCGGTTACGGCGGATGGCGCGGGCCACTTTATCAATGGCGTCATCTTGGCCAATGACATTAGCTTGAAGGGAAGTGGCTAAATTTTTCAATTGTTGTTGCTCTTTTTCCTTTAGTTCGCCTACAGGAATCCCTGTTTTTTCTTCAATAATTTGTTCCATTTCTTTTTCGGTTACAATTGGTAATTCATCAGAATCAGTATTACTATCTTGTAATTCTTTGAATTTTGCGACTTGATCGCGATAGTAGGCTGCTTTTTCATAATCTTCGTCGGTTAGTGCAGCTTGTTTTTGAGTTTCAGCGTTTTTAATTTTTTCTGCAACTAATTTGGGATCAATAGCTTTAATGGTTAAATTCATTTTTGACCCAGATTCATCAAGTAAATCGATGGCTTTATCTGGTAAAAAACGATCTTGAATGTAACGGTCAGAGAGAGAAGCAGCAGCTTCAATTGCTTCATCACTATAATGAACATGATGGTAAGCTTCGTATTTCTTTTGAATACCTTTTAAAATGACGATTGACTCTTCGACACTAGGTTCATCAACTTGGATAGGCTGTAAACGACGTGCAAGCGCAGCATCTTTTTCGATTTGACGATATTCATTTAGAGTTGTTGCGCCAACGAGTTGTAATTCGCCTCGAGCAAGAGCTGGTTTTAGAACGTTACCGGCATCCATACCACCTTCAGCATTACCAGCGCCTACAATTTCATGAATTTCATCAATGAATAGAATGATAGACTTATCATTTTTAAGTTCCTTCATTAATTGTTGCATTCGTTCTTCGAACTGACCACGAATACCCGTTCCTTGAACTAATGAAACAACATCTAATCGAATAACTTGTTTGTTTAAAAGTTTTTGAGGAACAGCTGAATCAACAATTTTTTGAGCTAATCCTTCAACGACTGCTGTTTTACCAACACCAGCTTCGCCGATTAGAACAGGATTATTTTTTGTCCGACGATTCAAAATTTCAATGATTTGATTAATTTCTTGATCGCGACCAATGACCGGGTCAATATTTCCTGCCCGTGCCTCATCGGTTAAATTAAGACCGAATTGACCAAGGATTGTATCCTTACCATTATTTTTATTAGCGCCACCATTTCTACCAGCTTGGGTAGGAGGTGTCTGCTCTTTTCTTTGTGAACTATTATTTTGACTATTTGGTGCAATCGCATTAAATAAATCATCAAGGTTACCAAAGCTAAATGGATCTTGTTGATTATTACGGATTTGACCATTACTTAAACGCTCTTGTTCATCTTTTAGTAATCGATAACAATTTTGACATAAATCGTATTCTTGATGTTGACCATTTAAGTTAGTTGATAAGTGTATTGTCGCTGGATTGATTTGACAATTTTGACAGATCATATGTGTCACAACCTTTCATATTTCGTTCGTATAGTTTAGTTTATCTAAGATCAAAAACATGTTGACCATCTTTGACCTTCGATGAATAGTATACAAAATATGGAAAAATTCTGCAAGCAATTAGAACTCCTTTTTTACATTTTATGGAGGCTAATCTATAATGAATTTAGTATAGTAGATTTTAGTGAAAAGAGGTTTGAAAATGAGCGAAGATTATAAAGCAAAAATTGATGCATTGATTGCTGGTGAAATAGAGACAATAACAATCAACCCAGATGAATTTATGGCGTTTCAACTTGTTTGGCAAAAAGAAAAATTACGTAAGGCAATCGTTGGTAATGCGCAAAGAGAAGGTCAAATTATTTACAAATATGTTAGTTTGAAAAACTAAAGACTTGTATCATTTTTTAAATAATGGTATTATTTGTCTCTAAAGACTAATGTGTTTAATTTATTAATGAAAACGTGTTCTTTGCTTTTGTTAGTGGGTTATGCATTTTTCTAAAATAAAAAAATATAGAACATCAAGGAGATAATTAATTATGGAAAAGAAAGACTTTCACGTAATCGCAGAAACAGGTATCCACGCGCGTCCAGCTACATTATTGGTACAAGCAGCAAGCAAATTTACTGCTGACGTTGCTTTGGTTTACGGAGAAAAATCAGTAAACTTGAAATCAATCATGGGCGTTATGTCATTAGGCGTTGGTCAAAATGCTGATGTAACAATCACTGCTGATGGCGCTGACGAAACAGATGCAATCGCAGCTATTACAGAAACAATGACGAAAGAAGGACTTGCTGAATAATGTCGAAAATGCTAAAAGGGATTGCTGCTAGTGATGGTATTGCCATTGCTAAAGCATATATGTTAGTTCAACCCGATTTGTCATTCTCGCAAGTAAGCATTGAAGATCCAGAGTCAGAAATCAAACGCCTTGATGCTGCTGTTGCAGCATCAAGTGAAGATTTGAAACTAATCAAACAAAAAGCTGCAGAAAACCTCGGCGCAGAAGAAGCCGAGGTTTTTGAAGCTCATTTGACAATCCTTTCAGATCCTGAACTTATGGGCAACATTGGCGATAAAATCAAAAATGATAAGGTCAACGCTGAAGCAGCATTGAAGGATGTCACAGATATGTTCATTTCAATGTTTGAAGATATGACTGATAATGCTTATATGCAAGAACGTGCAGGCGATATTCGTGATGTTACGAAACGTGTAATGAGTCATTTATTAGGAGTTACAATTCCTAATCCTGCTCTTATCGATCAAGAAGTTGTGGTCGTTGCACATGATTTAACACCATCGGATACAGCCCAATTAAATCGTAAATTTGTTAAAGGATTTATTACTGATGTTGGTGGACGTACTTCTCATTCTGCTATTATGTCTCGTACGCTTGAAATTCCTGCTGTTGTAGGCGCTGGTGATCCAACGACTGCAATCTCAGAAGGTGATATGGTTATTGTTGATGGTATCAATGGTGACGGAATTATCAATCCTACTGCTGAAGAAATTTCAACATATGAAGCAAAAGCAAAAGCTTTTTCTGATCAAAAAGCTGAATGGGAAGAACTAAAAGACGCTAAAACAGTTACTGCTGATGGCGTACATTTTGATTTAGCTGCTAATATCGGTACACCTAAGGATGTTGAGGGTGCAGTAGATAATGGTGCTGAAGCAGTTGGTTTATTCCGTTCAGAATTCTTATACATGGATGCTAGTGAATTACCTTCAGAAGATGATCAATTTAAAGCTTATAAAGCTGCAGTTGAAGGTATGAATGGTAAACAAGTAGTTGTAAGAACAATGGATATTGGAGGCGATAAGGAATTACCTTACTTGCCATTACCAGAGGAAATGAATCCGTTCTTAGGATATCGCGCAATCCGTATTAGTTTGGATCGTCAAGATATTTTCAGAACACAACTTCGTGCTCTACTTAGAGCTTCTCATTATGGACAATTAGCAATTATGTTCCCTATGATTGCAACTGTTGATGAATTTAAATCAGCAAAAGCTATCTATACTGAAGAACGTACTAAGTTAATTGACGCTGGTGTACCAGTAGCAGATAAACTTGAAGTCGGTATGATGATGGAAATTCCTGCTGCTGTTATGAACGGTGATCATTTGGCTAAGTATGCTGATTTCTTTAGTATTGGTACAAATGATTTAATTCAATATTCAATGGCTGCTGATCGAGGTAATGAACAAGTGTCATACCTTTACCAACCTTATAACCCATCAATTTTACGTTTGATTAAAATGGTAATTGATTCGGCTCATAAAGAAGGTAAGTGGGCAGGTATGTGTGGCGAAATGGCCGGCGATCAAATTGCCGTACCTATTTTAGCTGGAATGGGACTTGATGAATTCTCAATGAGTGCTTCGTCAATTCTTAAAACACGTAGTTTAATGAAAAAATTAGATACAACAAAAATGAAGGAATTAGCTGATAAAGCTGTTTCTGACTGTGAAACTAATGAAGAAGTTATTGCATTAGTTGAATCTTACATGAAATAAATTAAACACAAAAAAACTGGTAATTTCGATTATCAGTTTTTTTGTGTTTAATTGGGAATAGATGAGAATAGTCTACTTTTATTGCATAACGGGTGAGAAACCAATATAATTAAAACTATTATATTAGAATAGACAAGGGGACCTTATCGTGAATATTGGAATTTTTACAGATACATATTTTCCACAAGTGAGCGGTGTGGCGACTTCAATAAAAACACTAAGAAACGAGCTCGAAAAAGAGGGACATACCGTCTATATCTTTACGACGACTGACCCACATGTTGATAAGACAGTATATGAACGTAATATTTTTAGATTCTCTAGTATTCCATTTGTTTCTTTTACAGATAGAAGAATTGCTGTTAGAGGCTTATTTCAAGCTTACCAAGTGGCAAAAGAACTAAATTTAGACGTTATTCATACACAGACTGAATTTTCTATGGGCTGGATTGGTAAATTTGTTGCAAGAAATTTAAAAGTTCCTTGTTTACATACCTATCATACAATGTATGAAGATTATTTACATTACATTGCCAATGGTAAGTTATTGAAACCATACCATGTTAAGCAAATGACAAAAACATTTGCATTCCATATGAGCGGGATTATCGCACCAAGTACACGCGTTCAGACGTTGCTACAGAAGTATGGTGTGAAATCAGAAATACGAGTTATCCCTACAGGGGTAGACATTTCTCAATTTGAACAAATTGAAACAGAAGATTATCGTTCTAAATTAGACATTTCTGAAGATCAACCAGTCATGCTTGCGTTAAGTCGATTGGCATTTGAAAAGAATACACAAGAAATTATTGATGGTATGCCAGCGATAATTAAAAAAGTACCGAATGTTTTACTCTTGATTGTAGGGGATGGTCCGGCACGTGAAACCCTTGAAGAGCAAACAGAAAGTTTAAATTTAAAGGACAACGTCAGATTTATTGGTGAAGTTGATAATGATGAGGTATTCCATTTTTATCAGTTAGCAGATTTATTTGTGTCTGCATCAGTAACAGAATCTCAAGGATTGACGTTTATCGAAGCTTTAGCTGCTGGAACACCGGTTATTGCTAAAACGGGTAAATATACTGACGAGTTAATGGAAAAACCAGAAGTTGGTAAAACTTTTTCATCTGAAACTGAAATGGTGACTGATATTATTGATTACTTAAATAGATGTCATGAAGAAGTTGATCCAGAGCCAAGATTAGAAAAGTTAAAAGAAATTTCAGCGGCAACATTTGGATCAAAAGTTGCTGAATTTTACCAAGATGCTCAAATTCATTATGTTGAAATAGAAGAAGAGGATGACGAAATCAGTCATCTATAAACGAATTTATTTTCAAAGGAGTTTCAACCATGCTATTAATTAACATGTTTTCTGCGGCCAATTCGGTTAAAGGACAAGGGGTCGGTAGCGCATATACCGAAATGATGAAGTTGCTCAAAGAACGCTTTCCAACTGAATTCAAAATTAGTGTGAATAAATATAGTCGCTCAGATATTAGTCATTACCATACCATCAATTTTCCTTATTACCTTTCGACTTTTATGCCAGGTAGAGGTAAAAAAATTGGCTATGTCCATTTTTTACCAGAAACACTTGAGGGAAGTGTTAAAATTCCACAACCTTTTAAAGCCATTTTTTATTGGTATGTAATTGCTTTTTATAAACGAATGGATCATATTGTCGTGGTTAATCCAAGTTTTATTCCAAAACTTGAAGCGTTTAAGATTCCAAAAGAACGCGTCACGTATATTCCTAATTTTGTTTCAAAAAAAGTTTTTTATGAAAAAACCGTGGAAGAAAAACAAGCTTTTAGAGATGCGTTAGGTATTCCAGCCGATAAATTTGTTGTTTTTGGTGATGGTCAAGTTCAAGAAAGAAAAGGTGTGCCCGATTTTATTAAGTTAGCTAAGCAAAATCCTGATATCCAATTTATTTGGGCCGGTGGCTTTTCATTTGGTAAGTTAACTGACGGTTATGCTGAATTAAAAAAAGTAGTTGATAATCCGCCTAGTAATTTAACGTTTACTGGGATTATTGATCGAGAAGCTCTAGTAAATTATTACAATATTGCTAACCTTTTCTTACTGCCATCTTTCAATGAATTGTTTCCAATGTCAGTATTAGAAGCATTTAGTTGTGGGACACCTGTATTATTGCGCGATTTAGATCTTTATAAAGCGGTTATTGAGGGCTATTATGATGCCGCGACAGATGTTAATGGTATGCAAATTAAATTGAGAAAATTAAAAGAAGATCCCAATGCGTTATCAGTTTTGCATGACAAAGCAGATCAGGCATCAGCATACTATTCTGAGGATAGATTGGCTGAAATTTGGCATCAATTTTACTTGGACCAGAGCAAAGAGGGCTAAAAGATGACTCGAAAAAACATAGGTTTATTGACGTTAATGGTTATAATTGGGATGGGGATATTCGCTTATTCTTTAAAAAATGTATCAATTCAGTCGCTCGTTAAAGCTTTAGTTAATATTAATATATGGTGGTTATTAGTAGCAGTATTTTGTATCTGTATGTACTTTGTCATTGAAGCATTTGTTGTTCAACGGTTCATGATAGGGCAACATAAAAAATTTACATTTAAGAATGCAATTCGTATTCCACTGATTGAACAATTATTTAATGGAATCACACCTTTTTCAACAGGTGGACAACCTGCACAATTGTTTGCGATGGCTCAGTCAGGTGTGGACGCTGGTCGTGCAAGTTCCATTTTATTAATGAAATTTGTCGTTTACCAGGCAATGATTGTTATTAATTTTATTGTTTGTTTACTAATTGGGTTTCAATACATTCAAGATAAAGTTAATTATCTAATGGTATTCGTGATTTTTGGATTTGTGATTCATTTAGCTGTGATTACTGCTTTGTTAATGATCATGTATTGGTATGGATTCACTAAAAAATTAGTGTATGTTTGTATGCTAGTTGTTAAGTTATTCGTTAAAGGGGATCGTTTTGATCGCTGGAATACAAGTATTTATTCAAAAATTGAAAACTTCCATAAAGAGAGTTTACGTATGAAGAATGAAAAGAAAATGATTTTTCACGTTTTTGTATTAACATTCTTCCAACTCGCGTTTTACTATTTAATTCCATACTTTATTATGTTGTCATTGGGATACACATCAGTGAATGTGATTATGATTACAGCACTTCATGTGCTTATTGTCATGGTAATTTCACTTTTCCCAATTCCGGGGGGAACTGGTGGTGCAGAATATAGCTTCGCGATTGTCTTTTCTAGTTTCATGACCAGTCACAGTAAATTGATTTTAGCCATGTTGTTATGGCGTATTTTAACTTACTATGTTGGACTATTTGCGGGAATGTTTGCTTTAGTTGTTAAACCAGATAAGGTAGAAGAAGTTGGAATTGAAGATTAAATAAATGAAATATGATAGTAACCATTGCTGATGATAGATTTTCTATTATTGGCAATGGTTTTTTTTGTGTTTTATAAGGAGAAGAACGTGTTTCTTTAAGCAATACTAAAATCGCTAATCAGTTTATTACTATTCAAAATAACGACAAAAAAGCACTGTCAAATGACAATGCTTTTATTAGTTAGCTTTTCAAAATCGTTAAATATATTGTGATAAAGCGTCTTTAACTTGCTCTTTTGAATGATAACCGACGAGTGTATCAACAACTTCGCCATCTTTTTTAATCATTAATGTGGGAATTCCCATGATACCAAAATCGTCAGCTGTTTTAGGATTTTGGTCAACATCCATTTTAGCAAATTTAACCTTGTCACCTATTTCTTGTTCTAATTCCTCAATTGCTGGTGATTGCATTTTGCAAGGGCCACACCATGTTGCCCAAAAATCCGTCAATGTTATACCTGAATCTGTAACTGTTTTGAAATTTTCATCTGTAATTGCTTGTACCATTTGAATTCCTCCTTTATTTATTTGAATATAATATCAGAGGAAATATAATTAGCCTAAATATATGCTTACAAAAAGTAAGTATAAAGAAATAACGCCGTATTTTTATTTATTTTGTGTCATGTAGTCATTCAAACGTTCCATCCCAAGCACTAAATTCTCCATACTAGAAGCGTAACTTAAGCGAACGTAACCTTGACCAGAATCACCAAAAGCAGTTCCTGGAATTAAGGCAAGTTTATTATTAAAAGCTAGTTCTTTACAGAATGCCATAGAATCTTGGTTATATCCTGCAGGAATTTTTGCGAAAATATAAAAAGCGCCACTAGGTTGTGCCATTTCAAAATGCATTTTTTTCATTTCAGCCATAACGAAATCACGGCGTTTTTTATATTCAACATTCATTATGCGACCATCGTCTTTACCGTCACGTAAGGCAGCAATTCCAGCACGTTGAGAAACACTTGTTGCAGAGGTTACTAAGTATTGATGAACTTTTTTTAATTCATCAGTCATCGCTTTGGGAGCAAGCAAGAATCCAATGCGCCAGCCAGTCATGGCATGCGATTTTGATAAACCATTAATTAGGACAGTTTGGTCACGGATATATTTTGCAATTGAGACATGTTCATGATCATAAGTTAATTCACTATAAATTTCATCACTAATTGCCCATAATTTTTGCTTTCTAATTTCATCAGTTATCGCAATAACTTCATCTTCGGTCCAAGAAATACCAGTTGGATTACTTGGATTAATTAGGATAATACCTTTAATATTTTCATTTGGATTATCTTTAACAGCTTGATTAATCATCTCAGGTGTTAATCTAAAGTTATTATCACGTGTGTTGATAAAAATTGGTTTAACCCGATTTAAAGTAATCAGTGGCATATAGCCAGGGTAGAGTGGCGTTGGGACAAGAACGGCATCGCCGGGGTTGAAGATAGTCTGTAAGGCAGTTGCGATGGCTTCAGTTGCACCAACTGTAACTAGAATTTCAGATTGTGCATCATAAGTAACGTCATATTTTTCATTAAAAAATTCACTGGCAGCTTCACGTAACTCAATATCACCAGCCATACCCATATAATGTGAGTAATTTTCATGAATGGCTTCGATGGCAGCTGCTTTAACATGATCGGGTGTATTAAAATCTGGTTCACCCATTGTTAATTTAATCATATCAGGAATTTGGCTCACTTCATCATCAAATTGACGAATATCTGAGACCTCTATTTTAAATACTTGATCGTTCAAATCTTTTCTAAATAAGCTCATTTTTATGCCTCCAAGTCTAATAACTAACAGTTTAGCATAAAAACAAGTTAAGAAACGATTATAATCTGCTTAATCAGGTGTAAATGTATAGAAAATTTGGTATTATTAACTATGATATTGAAAGGGGAACAACTATGAAAAATTCTCAGTTAGTAGCAATCATTAGTCGCTTAGAGGCTATGCAAAAAGAAGATAACGGCGAAATCCAAACAAGACACTTCGAACGTGAAGGTGTTGAAAAGGGAATCGTTGAATATGATCCAGATATGAAAGCATATACGTTAGAAGATTTAAGTAACCATACTAAATTTCCTTTCGATGATATTGATTTAATTGCAATGGAAGTTTACGACTTACTATTTAGTTAATCAATAACTGAAACATAGATTGAAAGACATTTTCGTGTTCTCGAAAACTGATCTTAAAAAATGGAGGCACTAAGATGCGGTCAACTTTAAAATATGTTCAGGATAAATTGAGCTCAAGATGGGGATTCCTCCTCTTGACGCTCGTTTTATTTTGGGCCAAAACAGTTGTTGCTTATGAAACCAAATTTACATTAGGTGCAACAGGTAGCATGCAACAATTTTTACTTTATATTAATCCAATACCAACAGCGTTATTATTATTTGGAATTGCAATCTACTTTAAGGGTAAAAAATCATATTGGATTTTGCTGATTGTTGATTTTATTCAAACATCATGGCTTTTTGCAAATATGGTTTATTATCGTGAGTTTTCAGATTTTCTTTCACTAGGAATTATCAAAAATTCAGGTTCAGTAGCTAATAATCTAGACAAGGGAATTGCCGGTATTTTACGACCAACTGATTTCTTTGTTTATATCGATATTATTATTTTAATTTTGATTCTTGTCTTTAAATTAGTCAAAATTGACTATAACCCAATTAAAAAGCGTTATGCTTTTATCCTGACTATTGCATCTGTACTTTTAGCTTTAGGGAACTTAGGTTTAGCTGAAAAGGATCGTTCTCAATTATTGACAAGAACTTTTGATAATAACTATATTGTTAAATATTTAGGCTTGAATTTCTATGCGGGATATAATGTTTATCAAACGCAAAAAGAAAGTGCGACACGTAAAAATGCCACTGCTAAAGATATGGATAAAGTTCTAAAGTATTTGGATAAAAATCGTTCTAATTCAAATATAAAGTATTATGGAAAAGCGAAGGGTAAAAATGTTTTTGTGATTCATCTAGAAAGTTTCCAACAGTTCATGATCGATTATAAATGGGATGGGCAACAAGTTACGCCTAACATTAATAAATATTATCATGATCAAAATACATTATCATTTGATAATTTCTTTAATCAAGTTGGACAAGGTAAAACGTCTGATGCTGAAATGATGTTGGAAGCATCCCTTTATGGGTTACCATCTGGTTCAGCGATGACGACTTATGGCACACAAAATACATTCCAAGCAGCACCCGCTATTCTTGATCAAAAAGGCTACTCTACAGCAGCTTTCCATGGTGACGTGGGTAGTTTCTGGAATCGTAATAATACTTATAAATCATTTGGTTACCAGTATTTCTTCAGTGAACCTTATTATGATGTCAAAGCTAACTATAAAGTTGGTTATGGGATGAAAGATAAGATTTTCTTGAAGCAATCGGTTAAGTATATTGAACAATTACCCCAACCTTTTTATGCTAAACTCATCACACTAACTAACCATTATCCATATGATTTAGATAGTGCGAATACGTCAATCAAAAAGACGGATACAGACGATAGTACGGTTGATGGTTATGTTCAAACATCTAAATATCTTGATCAATCATTCGGAGAATTCGTTAGTTACTTGAAGAAGAGTGGCTTGTATAAGGACAGTATGATTGTGATGTATGGTGATCACTATGGTATCTCTAATAATCATCCGAAAGCTATTGCACAGCTTTTAGGTAAAGACAAAGTAACAAGTTATGATTTAACGATGTTCCAAAAGGTACCATTTATGATTCATATGAATGGCCTTAAGGGCGGTATTAATCATACTTATGGTGGTGAAATTGATGTGCTACCAACTTTACTTGATCTATTAGGCGTTAAGAATACCGATACGGTTCAATTTGGTAATGATTTATTATCGAAAAATCGTAACCAAACGGTTGCCTTTAGAAATGGTGATTTCGTTTCACCAACCTTTACAAAAGTTGGAAATACCACGTATAACACTAAGACTGGTAAAGAAATCGAAAAACTAACGGCAGCACAACAAAAAGTTTATAACAAAGAATTAAAACATGTTACAACGTCATTATCATTATCAGATGAAGTTATTACGGGTGATCTATTAAGATTCTACGCACCAAGTAATTTCACTAAAGTAAATAAATCTGACTATAATTACAAGAAAAGTGACGCTCTTGAAACTTTGAAAAAAGCACAAGAGAAAGAAAAAACCAGTTTAATTGAACAACACGGTGGGGTATCTACCGAAAGTTTATTCAAAACTGATGCTCCAGAATTAAAATAACGATTGAAGTCATAACGTCATGTTATGGCTTTTTTTGTTGTAACCTTTACACAATCTTTACAATACCCCCACAGGACCTTTACATTAAAAATATAAACTTAATGTATAAGTTAAATATCGATATTTATGGAGGAAGTTACTATGAAAAAGGGATCTTTAGTAATGATTGGTGGAATTTTATCCATCATGTTATTAACTTTAACGGGATGTGAGACACAATCAAATTCAGGAAAATCGATTACAATTGTTGGATCTACAGCTTTACAACCTTTAGTTGAGGCAGCTGGTGAAGAATACGGGACTGAAAATGTTGGCGTCTTTGTTAATGTTCAAGGTGGCGGATCCGGAACAGGATTGAGTCAAGTTCAAGAAAAAGCCGTTAGCATTGGTAACTCAGATGTTTTTGCTGAAGAAAAATCAGGCATTAAGGCAAGTAAACTTGTAGACCATCAAGTTGCCGTTGTTGGAATTACGCCAGTTGTGAATAATGGTGTGGGCGTTAAAAACGTCTCAAAAAAACAACTTATAGATATTTTTACTGGTAAATTAACAAATTGGAAGCAACTAGGTGGCAATGATTTACCAATTGTCCTTTTAAATCGTGCATCTGGTTCGGGAACACGATTAACATTTGAAAAATGGGGATTAGAAGGTAAGCAAAGTAAAGATGCACAGGAACAAGATTCAACGGGAATGGTTCGACAAATTGTCGGATCGACACCTGGTGCAATAAGTTATATGGCTTTCTCATACGTTGATAAAACGGTCGATGTACTTTCTGTTGATAAAGTTAAACCAACTGAAAGTAATGTTGCCTCAAATAAATGGAAAATCTGGTCATACGAACATATGTATACGAATGGTGAACCCACGGGATTAACAAAACAATTTTTAACTTATATGATGTCAAATAAAATTCAAAAACAGGTTGTTAGTAAATTAGGTTATATTCCAACAACACAGATGCAAGTGAGTCGTTCGGTTGAAGGTAAAATAACACCAATTAAGAAGGGGATGTAGTTATGGATCCGATTCGTGAAAGTTTACTCAAAAAATCAAAAGCATCTAAACTAGAGATGCGCGGTAAAATAATTACTTATTTCTGTATTGGACTAATCGTCGCTATTGTTCTTGCTATCTTTTATTTCGTTGCTTCAAAAGGATTAGCAACGTTCTTTACTGATAAAGTATCAATTAAAGATTTTTTATTAGGAAAGAGTTGGAACCCTGGAACGCTTGATAAAGCAGGTAAGCCAGAAGTTGGGGCTTTACCAATGATTTCTGGATCATTCTTTGTCACTTTTTTATCAGCATTAATTGCAACACCTTTCGCTATTGGAACAGCTATTTTCATGGTTGAAATTTCACCAAATACGGGTAGCCGAATTTTACAACCGGTAACTGAATTATTAGTTGGTATTCCTTCAGTTGTTTATGGATTTATTGGTCTTTCAGTTGTGGTCCCATTTGTTCGAAGTATTTTTGGTGGAACAGGGTTTGGTATTTTATCTGGGACATTTGTGTTATTTGTTATGATTCTACCAACCGTTACGTCAATGACTGTTGATACTTTAAAATCTGTCCCACGTTATTACCGGGAAGCCTCACTGGCCTTAGGTGCAACACGTTGGCAAACAATTTATAAAGTTATTCTAAGAGCAGCAACACCAGGTATCATGACAGCGGTTGTTTTTGGTATGGCACGAGCTTTTGGTGAAGCCTTAGCCGTTCAAATGGTTATTGGTAATGCATCATTGATGCCATCAAGTTTAATTACACCATCATCAACTTTAACAAGTATTTTGACGATGGGAATTGGAAATACTGTCATGGGCTCATTAGAAAATAATGCGCTATGGTCACTTGCTTTAATTCTATTATTAATGTCATTATTCTTTAACATGGTTGTTAGAGTAATTGGTAAGAGAGGGGCGCTTAAATAATGAATCCTAAAAAAGTAGATAAAATCGCAACAAGTATTTTATATGGTATTGCCGGATTCGTCGTTCTTGTTTTAGCGGCCTTACTTGGCTATATATTGGTTAGAGGTGTGCCACATATCAGCTGGCATTTCTTAACATCACCCGCAAAATCATTTTCAAGTGGTGGTGGAGTAGGAATCCAATTGTTTAATTCCTTCTATCTATTATTATTAACATTATTGATTTCTTTCCCTATTTCATTGGGAGCGGGTATTTGGTTATCAGAATACGCTAAAAATAATTGGGTGACGACGGTTATTAGAACGTCTGTTGAAATTTTAAGTTCATTACCTTCAGTTGTTGTTGGGCTTTTTGGGTTTTTGATTTTCGTTGTCCAATATAATTTCGGTTTTTCAATTTTATCAGGTGCATTAGCCTTAACGTTCTTCAATTTACCTTTATTAACAAGATCAATCGAAGAGTCATTACGTTCTATCCCATATTCACAACGTGAGGCTGGCTTTTCGTTAGGATTATCGCGTTGGGAAACCGTTACGAGAGTTATTGTTCCAGATGCAGTACCTGGTATTTTAACGGGTGTTATATTGAGTGCCGGCCGTATCTTTGGTGAAGCAGCTGCGTTAATTTATACTGCTGGTCAAAGTGCGCCAGCACTAGATTTTACAAACTGGAATCCAGCTAATATTGCGAGTCCGTTAAATCCAATGCGTCCAGCTGAAACATTAGCTGTTCATATCTGGAAAATTAATTCAGAAGGTATTATGCCTGATGCATCAGCTGTTTCTGCAGGCGCATCAGCCGTCTTAATTATCGCAGTGCTTTTATTTAATTTCTTAGCTCGATTCGGTGGTAAAGCACTTTATCGTAAAATTACATCAAGTAAATAGATCATTAGGGGGTCAAAGAATATGGTAGAAAATAAAACTGAAAAATCTAGAATTATGACCTTCAATGAAGATAAACATGAGATAGCTTTAGAAACCAAAGATTTACATGTTCATTATGGTTCTAATGAAGCAATTCGAGATGTTAGTTTACAATTTGAACGGTTTAAAATTACAGCTTTAATTGGGGCATCTGGTTCTGGTAAATCAACTTATCTTAGATCGTTGAATCGTATGAATGATGGGATTGCTGATGTAACAGGACAAATTATTTACCGTGATTTAGATATAAATAAAGATAATGTTGATATTTATGAAATGAGAAAACATATTGGAATGGTATTTCAACGACCTAATCCATTTTCAAAATCAATTTATGAAAATATAACGTTTGCTTTGAAACGTCATGGGATGAAAGATAAGCAGTTACTTGAAGAACGCGTTGAAAAATCACTTAAACAAGCTGCACTTTGGGATCAAGTTAAAGATGATTTGAATGTGAGTGCGTTATCATTGTCTGGTGGACAACAACAACGTTTATGTATCGCTAGAGCGATTGCTATGGAACCTGACATCTTATTGTTAGATGAACCAGCTAGTGCGTTAGATCCAATTTCAAGTCGAATTGTTGAAGAATCACTTTTAGAACTGAAAGAAAAGTACACGATTGTCATTGTGACACACAATATGCAACAGGCTTCACGTATTTCAGATTACACAGCATTTTTCCATTCAGGAAATGCGGTAGAATATGATAAAACAACAACTATTTTTACGCGACCAACAATTAAACTAACGGATGATTATGTTTCAGGAAACTTCGGTTAAGGGGGAAAGGCCAAATGACTAAAATAATTGAAACAAATGATGTTCATTTGTATTATGGTAAGAAAGAAGCCCTCAAAGGAATTAATCTTGATTTCAATGAAAAAGGGATTACCGCTTTAATCGGTCCATCTGGTTGTGGTAAATCAACATATTTAAGAACGTTAAATCGCATGAATGATTTAATTCCAGGTGTAACCATTACAGGTACAGTTAAATTAAAAAATGAAGATATTTACGGTCCTAAAATGGATACCGTAAGATTACGCAAAAATGTTGGGATGGTTTTCCAACAACCTAATCCATTTCCATTTTCAATTTACGAAAATGTTGTATATGGTTTGCGATTAGCTGGCGTTAAAGATAAAGCAATCCTTGATGAAGCTGTTGAAAAAAGCTTGAAACAGGCTGCTGTCTGGGATGATGTAAAGGATGATTTGGGTAAAAATGCGCTTGCGTTATCTGGCGGACAGCAACAACGTGTCTGTATCGCTCGAGTCTTAGCGGTTGAACCTGAGGTCATTTTACTGGATGAACCAACAAGTGCTCTGGATCCTGGTTCAAGTAGTAAAATTGAAAATATGTTGCTAGAATTGCGTGAAAAATATACTATTATAATAGTGACTCACAATTTACAACAAGCTTCTCGAATTTCAGATCGAACTGCCTTCTTTTTAGAAGGTAATTTAATTGAAGTTGCACCAACTAAAAAATTATTTACGCAGCCTGTACAAAAAGAAACGGATGACTACATTAGTGGTCGATTCGGTTAAGAAAGGGAGACAAAATAATGCGATTACTTTTTGATGAAGAACAAGAAAAGCTACACATTAGATTTAGCGAAATGGGTATGATGGTTAGTGAAGCCATTCATAAATCTGTCCGTGCTTTCATTAATCATGATAAAGAGTTGGCCCATGAAGTTATCGTTGGCGATTACAAAATTAATGAACGCGAAATGAAGTTAGAAAAACAAACGTTAGAAATGATTGCATTGTATCAACCTGTTACAAGTGATTTAAGAGATATTGTGACTGTTTTAAAAGCTATTTCTGATTTAGAACGAATGGGAGATCACGCTGTAAGTATTGCGAGATCAACGATTCGTGTTAAAGGCAATCCTAGGGTAACGGAGATTGAAGATGAGATCGGAATTATGGGCGACCACGCACGTAAGATGGTTGAAGAAGTCCTCACAGCTTATATTAGAAAAGATGCCGAAAAAGCTCGTAAAGTTGCTAATTTAGATCTTGAAGTTGATGAATATTTCACGACAATATATGACCAGTGTATCCATGAAATGAAAACGAATCCCGAAACAGTTGTGGGAAGTGCTGACTATTTGATGGTTGCCACTTATCTAGAACGAATTGGCGATTATGTTACAAATGTGTGTGAATGGGTTGTTTATTTAAAAAATGGCCGAATCACTGAATTGAATCCTGGTAAATCAGAGTTAGAAAAAGAAAATGAATAAGGCACTACTCATTTAATAACTAACAATTTCGCGATTGTTAGTTATTTTTAATTTAAACGTTAAAATTTAAGTAAATAACGCTCGTTAAAATTGTAAAATGAGTACGATAAGAAGTACAATAATGATAGATTATTCTGAATGGAGGAACTACAAAATGAAAACAAATAAAAAATTCACAAAATCAACTAATAAAATTATCGCGGGTGTCGCAGCTGGACTTGCCGAATATATAAATTGGAATCCAACACTCGTTAGATTTTTATTTTTAATGCTAATCTTCGCAACAAAAGGCGTATTTATACTTGTCTATATCTTGTTAGCAATTAGCTTACCAGGGAAAAAACGTTCATTTACTAGTTCTTTTGAGCAGTTTACATCTAGTACTGGACAACGGACTAGCTCATCAAGTAAGAGTGGCCGTAAAATTATTAAAGATGTAGAAGTTACAGACGATAAATAATATTAATGATGAGGTGAAGATTCATGGGATTTTGGCAGCGCGTATTAATTAATGCCATACTGTTTTTGGCAATATCTGGTTTTTTTCCAGAGACTTTATTTGTTAAAAGTATCTGGGTTGCATTAATCGCCAGTTTTGTACTGGCCGTACTAAATATGCTAGTTAAACCGTTTTTAGTGATTTTATCACTGCCGGTAACTATTTTCAGTTTAGGATTTTTCTATCTGATTATAAATGCATTTATGTTACAAATGACGTCATTTTTTGTGGGTAATGAATTTAAATTTTCGAGCTTTTGGGCGGCATTTATCATCTCAATTGTGATGAGTATTGCTAATACAATCGTAACAAATTACTTTATTAGAAATAGACAATAGGGGGCATTAAGATGGCCAATGAAGTTTCAGTTAGAAATTTAGTAGATGCAATGGGATTAACTGTTTTAATTGGGAAAGAATACTTGGATGATAAAAAAATTACAACAAGTGATATTTCACGTCCTGGTCTAGAATTAACCGGGTATTTTAATTTTTATCCGAAAGAACGTATTCAATTATTTGGGATGACAGAACATGCTTATGCAAATGGACTGACTCCTGAAGATAGGCAGAATGTGATGAATCAATTAGCAACAGAACAAACACCATGTTTTGTTGTTTCAAATGATTTGGATGTGCCGCTAGAATTATTAGCTATCGTCAAAGAAAGACATATTCCAGTTCTAATTTCAAAACTAACAACGTCACGTCTATCTTCTAATATGGTTAACTTTTTGGAAGCTAAATTAGCTGAACGCCAGTCAATACATGGTGTTTTAGTTGATATTTATGGTCTTGGGGTCATGATTACAGGTGATTCTGGTGTTGGTAAATCAGAAACAGCGCTTGAATTAATTAGACGTGGACATCGGTTAATTGCAGATGATCGTGTTGATGTTTTCCAACAAGATGAGGAGACACTTGTTGGTGAGGCACCTGCAATTTTAAAACATTTACTTGAAATTCGAGGTATCGGTATTATCGATATCATGAACTTGTTTGGTGCAGGAGCTGTCCGTAATGACACTGATATTTCACTAATTATTCATCTAGAAAACTGGACTCCTGATAAACAATTTGATCGATTAGGTAATAATGATGAATTTGTTAAAATATTCAATGTGAATGTGCCAAAAATTTCTGTACCTGTTAAAACAGGACGTAATTTGGCCATTATCATTGAAGTCGCAGCAATGAACTTCCGTGCAAAAACAATGGGTTATGATGCTACTAAAGCATTTGAAGCTAATCTAAATGGCTTAATCCAAACAAATTCAAAAAAAGATTAAGGATTGGACGAGAGTAAATTGAATTATTTATTAGGTGCGTTGAATCCCATCGCAGTTAAATTAGGACCTATTGAAGTTCGTTGGTATGGTGTAATAATTGCGAGTGCAGTAATTCTAGCAGTTATTTTAGCCATTCTTGAAGGCAAAAAAATAGGAATAAATGAAGATACCATATATGATATGGTTCTATGGGCGTTGCCAATTTCAATTGTTTCTGCGCGACTCTATTACGTTGTGTTCGAGTGGTCTTATTACGCTCAACATCTCAGTGAAGTTTATCGAATTTGGGATGGTGGTATTGCTATCTATGGTGGGTTAATAGGCGCAATTATTACAGTGATTATTTTCTGTCAGCGTCGCCATTTGTCAGCATGGTTAATGTTTGATCTAGCGGCACCACTTGTGCTACTTGCGCAATCAATCGGCCGTTGGGGTAATTTTATGAACCAAGAAGCCCATGGTGGAAAAACGACGTTAGAGGCATTGCAAAATTTACATTTACCTGAATTTATTATTAACCAAATGAACATCAATGGCACCTACTATAAGCCAACATTTCTATACGAATCATTGTGGAGTTTTGTTGGATTCTTAATATTAATTGCCTTGAGACATCGAGTACACCTTTTCAAACGTGGAGAAATACTATTTGCATATCTAACTTGGTATTCATTTGGTCGTTTCTTTATCGAAGGAATGAGAACAGATAGCTTAATGTTATTTTCAACAATTCGTGTTTCTCAACTTCTCTCATTAGTGATTTTTATTGGATCAATTAGTTGGTTATTATTGAGAAGATATTGGGAACCGCAAAATCAATGGTATTTAGACGGACAATTGAAATAAAAATTTCTCATAGTTAATGCTATTAGAGGTAAAATTTGGTATGATTAGAATGAATAAATTTTGAAGGAGATTATATAATGACAAAAAAAGTAGCAGTATTAGGCGCCGGTTCTTGGGGTAGTATCCTTGCCGATATCCTAACTGAAAATGGTCATGACATCAGACTTTGGTCAAATGTTCCAGCACAAGTAGCAGAAATGAATGAGTTCCATACAAATAAGCATTACTTGGAAGATTACACTTATTCTAAAGACCTACATGCATATGAAGATTTAAAAGAAGCTTTGGATCAAGTTGACGCTATTTTATTTGTTGTTCCAACAAAAGCAAGCCGTATTGTTGCTAAACAAGTAGCAGCAATTTTAGAAGAAACAGGTAACAAACCAATTATTATTCATGCAAGTAAAGGACTAGAACAAGTCACACACAAACGTATTTCAGAAGTTATTGAAGAAGAAATTCCTGCTGACATTCGTGGTAGTGTTGTTGTCTTCTCTGGCCCAAGTCATGCTGAAGAAGTTGCAAATCGTGATTTAACAACAATTGTTTCAGCAAGTACTGATCCTGAAGCTGCAAGTTTTGTTCAAGATCTCTTTATGAATAAATTCTTAAGAATCTACACAAATAACGATGTTATCGGTGTTGAAATGGGCGCAGCTATGAAGAATATTATCGCCGTTGGTGCTGGTATGCTTCATGGTATGGGCTATGGCGATAACGCTAAAGCAGCTTTGATTACACGTGGATTAGCTGAAATTGCTCGTTTAGGGACATCATTTGGTGCTAACCAATTAACCTTTATGGGACTTTCTGGTGTTGGTGATTTAATCGTTACAGCTACAAGTGTTCATTCACGTAACTGGCGTGCTGGAGACCAATTAGGTCAAGGTAAATCATTAGATGCTGTTGTTGCTGATATGGGTATGGTTATCGAAGGTGTTGGTACTGCTAAGGCTGCTTATGAATTAGCACAACAACAAGGAATTGATATGCCAATCACAAATGCAATTTATGACGTTTTATACAATAATAAAGAAATTAAATCAGTGATTGAAGCTTTGATCAATCGTGAAGGTAAATCTGAATTAGCAGAATAAAAGGGGATTAGACTATGCAAAAAGTTAAAAAAGCCATTATTCCGGCTGCTGGACTAGGGACTCGTTTCTTACCAGCAACTAAAGCGATGGCAAAAGAAATGCTCCCAATTGTTGATAAACCAACGATTCAATTTATTGTTGAAGAGGCGCGTCAATCGGGTATTGAAGATATTTTGATTGTTACGGGTAAAGGTAAGCGACCAATTGAAGATCATTTTGATTCGGTGCCAGAACTGGAAGCGAATTTAGCTGCAAAGCATAAAGACGAATTATTAAAATTAGTTGAAGAAACAACGGATATTAATTTGTATTTTGTTCGTCAATCTCATCCACGAGGTCTTGGCGATGCCGTTTTAATGGCTAAAGACTTTGTTGGGGATGAACCTTTTGTTGTCATGTTAGGCGATGATTTAATGGAAGATAAAGTACCATTAACGCGTCAACTCATGAATCGCTTTGATGAGACACATGCTTCAACTTTAGCGGTGATGAAAGTCCCTCATGAAGAAGTTTCAAAATACGGTGTGATTAATCCTGAATTAGAAGTTAAACCTGGATTATTCAATGTTAAAAACTTTGTTGAAAAACCTACACCTGAAGAAGCACCTAGTGACTTGGCTATTATTGGACGTTACTTATTAACACCTGAAATTTTTGGTATCTTAGAACATCAAAAACCAGGTGCTGGTAATGAAATTCAATTAACGGATGCCATCGATGCATTGAACAAGGTGCAACGTGTTTTCGCTCATGAATTTAAAGGAACCCGATACGATGTTGGCTATAAATTTGGCTACTTAAAAACAAGTATTGAGTATGGTTTGAAACATAAAGAAGTTAAAGATGAATTAAAAGAATATTTGAAGACTTTAGGCGCAAAATTAATTGCAGAAGATACAGCAAAAAATAAGTAGCCTAATTCTTACAGTAAAGCAGGTTTCAAGTTCAACTCACTTGGGACCTGTTTTTGATGTTAAAGCAATTAAATAGACAAAAAAAGTAACATAGGGTATTGTTGAATTACTTACTAAAAGAAAGAAGGTTGAACTAATGACAAAAAAATATGATGTTGTTGTGATTGGTGCTGGGCCCGGTGGAATGACTGCCGCACTCTATGCATCACGTGCAAATCTATCGGTTTTAATGATTGATCGTGGGATTTATGGTGGCCAAATGAACAATACGGCTGAAGTTGAAAATTATCCTGGATTTAAATCAATCTTAGGCCCTGATTTAGCAAAAGAAATGTACGAAAGTTCGACACAATTTGGTGCAGAATATGCATACGGTAGTGTAACCGATATTACAATTGAAGGCGATACTAAACTCATCACAACAGATAATGATGTTTTTGAAACAAAAGCTTTAATTATCGCAACTGGATCAGAATACAAAAAATTGGGTGCTGAAGGCGAAGATACCTTTAGTGGCCGAGGTGTATCTTACTGTGCAGTCTGTGATGGTGCTTTCTTCAAAAATCGTGAAGTCATCGTTATCGGTGGCGGTGATTCAGCAATCGAAGAAGGTTCTTATTTATCAAAATTAGCTTCAAAAGTGACGGTAATTCATCGTCGTGACAAATTACGCGCTCAAAAAATCTTACAAGATCGTGCCTTTGCGGATGATAAAATATCTTTTGTTTGGGATACTAATGTCACAGAGATTGTTGGTGACGATCGTAAAGTAACTGGCGTTAAAGTAACGAATAATAAAACAGGTGAAACATCTGAAATTCCTGCTAGTGGTGTCTTCATTTATGTTGGTGTTAAACCAATGACAACAGCATTCACAAAGCTTGGAATTACTGACGATTATGGTTGGATTCCAACTGACGAAAATATGCTAACAAATGTACCAGGTATTTTCGCAGTTGGTGATGTGCGTAAGAAAGAATTGCGTCAAATTACAACTGCAGTTGGTGACGGTGGTATTGCTGGACAACAAACATTTAGTTACCTTGAATCATTAAATGATGCAGAATTAAGTTAAATTATAGAATAAGCCTTTTGAGGCTTATTTTTTTATTTACTTGACTTTATGTGCATGTGAACATTATAATAATCTAATCCGCTTATGAAAAAAATTAAACATATGCGTAAATTTAAGTGAGAAGAGAGTTAGAATGACAAACAAAAAAAGAAACACAATTGGTGCTGTTTTATTAATTGCGACTTTTGCCGCTTTATTAAATCAAACATTGATGATTACAGCATTACCAAAATTAATCACCGTTTTAAATGTTAACCTTGCAACCGCACAATGGTTAACGACGGGTTATGTTTTAATGGTCGGAATTTCGACACCATTATCAGCAATTTTATATGAAAAATATTCAACAAGACAAATATTTGTCGGTATTATGGTTGTCTTTTTAATCGGAAGTATCGTTGCATCAAGTGGCGCTAATTTTTGGGCAATCTTAATTGGTCGCTTAATCCAAGCTGCTGCCGGTGGCGTATTGACTACATTTACGATGATTAGTGTCATTGCAATTAACCCAATTGAACGCCGTGGCGTTGTAATGGGACTTGCTATGCTTGTTATCTCAGCTGCTCCAGCAATTGGACCAACTTTATCAGGTATTATGATTACATTTTTACCATGGAGAGCATTATTTATTTTCATTATTCCAATCATGTTAATTTTATTAATTGTTGGGGTTTGTATTTTACCTAACTATTCAGAAAAGACAGATGTTAAAATTGATTTTAAATCATTCTTCTTATCACTAGTTGGACTTGCTACAATTTTAATTGGTATTTCAATTATTGGAGACCAATTATTAGTTGCACTTGTCCTTATTGTGATTGGTGTTTTAGCATTAATCTATTTTGGCCGTCGTCAATTAGCTTTAAAAGAACCATTTTTAAATATTCGAATTTTCAAAGTACGTTCATTCTCAACTATGATTGCATTAATTATGTTAGTTTTTGGTATTTTAATGGCAACAGAATTAGTTATGCCAATGTTCTTAGAAAATAATCAACATTTATCAGGAATGACTGCTGGATTAATTATGTTACCGGGTGCTGCAATTAATGCTATTATTTCACCTATTGTTGGTAACCTTTATGATCAATACGGTTATAAAAAAATATTTATATTTGGCTTTTTGATGTTGATGATTTCAGTACTACCAATGTTATTCTTAACAATTGAATTTCCTGTTTGGTTATCAGTTGTTACTTACGCTATTCGATTAACAGGGGTTGGTGCTATTATGGCTCCAGCAACAACAGAATCTTTAAAAGATTTAAATCCAATGGAAATAAATCATGCAACAACATTAACGAATACATTAAGACAAGTTAGTGGTTCATTATTTAATACCGTTATTATTGTTATTGCTAGTATTCCTGCATCATTTGTTGTTGGATACAAATATTCAATGATCTTTATCATGGTTGTCTCAATTGTAATTGGACTAGTTGGACTAATCTATTTCAGAAAAACAAGTAAAGCTTAAGGAGTTTTGAGATGCAAAATATGAATGGAAATTCTTTTTACGATACACATGAAGTTGAGAAATTAACAACAATTTACAACAGAATGATTCGATTAAGAATAAATGATACGTTAAAAGGGTTTGAACTTTCTGAGAGTAACTTTTTTTACGTGTTGTTAGTTTGTGAGTCACCTGGCGTTAGTCAGGATGAGCTAATCCAAAATATTTATCGGGATCACAGTGTTGTGACACGTGCTATCTCAAAATTAATTAAAGATGGTTGGCTTGAAAAAAAAATGTCGTCCGCAGATAAACGACGGACTGAACTTTATCCTACAGCAAAAGCGATTAATAATTATCAAGATATTTTTGATAGAATTACAGTCGTTAATGATGAAAGTATATCGGTGCTTAGTGAAGAAGAAATTAAGCAATTTGAGCATATTTTGGAAAAGGTAATTAAATCAGGAATTGAACGTGAGCGACTTGCTGGAAGAAAGATATCAGAATTATTCTGATATCTTTTTTATTATCCTGAATAGTAAGCGCATTTATTGTATAATAGTAATATTATATGAATGGGAGTGATATTTTGACTTGGGAAGATAATTATTTAACTTGGTTAAATGAAGAAACACTAGACGCAACATTAAAAAATCAGATTGTTTCGCTTAAAAATAATCAAGAAGATTTAAAAGAATCTTTTTACCAACCAATGGAATTTGGAACTGCTGGTATGCGTGGCTTGATGGGTCCTGGTATTAACCGGATGAACATCTACACGATTCGTCAAGCAACTGAAGGATTAGCTCGCTTTATGGATACGTTAGATGATGCAACTAAAATGCGCGGTGTCGCAATTAGTTATGATTCGCGTTACCAATCACAAGAATTTGCGATGGAATCAGCTAAAGTTTTAGGCGCACATGGTATTCCAAGCTTTGTTTTTGAAAGCTTACGTCCCACACCAGAATTATCGTTTGCAGTCCGCCATTTAGCTACTTACGCCGGAATTATGATAACGGCTAGCCATAATCCTAAACAATATAATGGCTATAAAATTTATGGTGAAGACGGTGGCCAAATGCCACCTAAAGAATCAGATATGATTACTGGTTTTGTTCGCGAAGCTGATGATTTATTTGCCATTAAAGTAGGTGATGAGACAGTATTAAAAGCTGATAAAACACTCCAAATTATTGGTGAAGAAGTTGACGCTGCGTATCTTGCTGAAGTTAAAAAAGTGACAATTAATCAAAAATTAGTTGATGAAGTTGGTGCTTCAATGAAACTTGTTTTCACACCACTTCATGGAACAGGTAAAATGTTGGGTGAACGTGCTTTGAAACAAGCTGGATTTGAACAATTTAAGATTGTGCCTGAACAAGCTGAAGGTGATCCTGAATTCCCAACAATCAAGTTACCTAACCCAGAAGACGCACCAGCATTTGATTTAGCTATCAAATGGGGTCGACGTGAACATGCTGATTTATTAATCGCTGTTGATCCAGATGCTGATCGTATGGGTGTCGCTGTACGTCAAACTGATGGTGAATATAAATTATTAACAGGTAATCAAATTGCTGCTCTAATGTTCAATTATATTTTAACTGCTAGCGAAGAAGCAGGAACTTTACCCGCTAATGCCGTTGGCGTTAAATCAATTGTATCAAGTGAACTTGCAACTAAGATTGCTGAAGCACATCATGCTAAAATGATTAATGTCTTAACAGGATTCAAATTTATTGCGGAACAAATTCAAAACTATGAAGAAACAAATGAACATACCTTTATGTTTGGTTTTGAAGAAAGTTATGGTTACTTAATTCGTCCTTTCGTTCGTGATAAAGATGCTATCCAAGCATTAGTAATGTTATCTGAAGTAGCTGCTTACTACAAACAATTTGATAAAACATTGTCAGATGGATTAGATGATTTATTTAAAGAATATGGTTATTACGCTGAAAATACTAAAGCGTTAACGTTTGAAGGTATTGAAGGTGTTCAAAAAATCAAAGATTTAATGACAATCTTCCGTGATGACGCACCTAAAGATTTTGCTGGCTATAAAGTCGCTAAATTAGAAGACTTCACAACGGGTATGGCGCAATTAGCTGATGGATCATCTGAAGAAATCGGATTACCAACTGCAAATGCGTTGAAATATATCTTAGAAGATGGTTCTTGGATTGCAATTCGTCCTTCAGGGACTGAACCAAAAATTAAATTCTACGTGGGAACGCAAGCTGAAACTGATGAAAAAGCACAAGCTAAGTGTCTTGCATTTGAAGAAGCAATTATGGCAATTGTCAACGCCTAACTAAAAAAGTAGTGCTAAATTTACATTTAGCACTACTTTTTTTGACCTTAAATGGGTTACAAAATTTATAAGCAAATAAAACAGTATTTTGTAAACAACTTTTTAAGATTTATTATTTTCTTTCAGGGCTGATTAACTTGTTTAGTTTCTATTTATTCATTTTTTTCTTTTTAAAGCGGTGATAAAGGTAGGCGATTCCAAGAAAGTAGATGGAAGCGAGTAGGGACGACACGGGGAGAACGCTAAAGATAGTCGGTGGAACAATCATTGCAAGCAATGGAAAGGCATAAGCGGCTGGAATTTTAACTTTGAAAAGATGGAGTATACAAAAAACGAGAGGCATAGTGATTAAGGCGACAACAACATTGGAATCGATTACCATGCAGGCGAGAACACCGATCGTTGCTGAAAGCGTCAAGGCAGTAACCTGTTTGAACACCATTTTTGCCGGATACATCGGCTTTTGTAGCACCTCGAAAAAAACGACAAGAATCGGTGGAATAGCGGCCATCAAAGGCTTTCCAGCAATCGTCACGAGACCAACCCAAATGAGTGAAGAAACGAGAAATAAAAGCATAGCCTGATAGTTAAGGTTTGTTTTTTTTGCGTAGTTTTGATCGAGTTTACGGCCTTTAACGACAATCATCTCGATGAAAGTGAAAATGATGATGGCAATGATGAATGAATATTTGGACGCATTAACGATGATTGGCAAGAGACCTGTAGCCAATGAAGGCGCCAGTGCCGATCGGGTTACCACTAATAGAAAGACCATGATGGCGATCATTAGGCAGATTTTAATTGTGTAAGAAATCTCAAGTAAATTGATGCCAAAACCGATAATTGCGGTGACAGAAGGCAGCAAAAAAAGATTAAACGAACGATCTAACCAATTGGCTTCGTGGTAAATCCACAGTCCAACTGTTAACGCGGCGATTTCAGGTAAAATAATTTCTGAATCATGTAAAAGTGACGCGGCTTGTACCATGATTAAAATCAAGATAAAACCGGTTAAGTATTCAACGGTTTTATTGGCTAAAAACTTCAAAAAAATGTCCTCCTTAAATATAAAGCATGAAAATAAGCATAACATAAAAAAGTAAGGTAAAGTTGCGCGACGTGTTCCAATTGATGTATCAAGCGTTTGCAATGTGAATCAGTTTATTTTTTTGTTAAAAGTTGATGATACTTGAATTAACTTTTCCATATGTGGTAAGATTGTAAAAATTTATATAAAAAATGAGAGGGAGCTGTTAATTATGGGAATGCATCAATACCTACAAAGTTTAAGTAATTTAGAAACGTTAAAACGAGCACCAGGATATTTTAAATATGAAGATCATTCGGTAGCGGAACATTCATTCAAAGTAACAGAAGCTGCTCAATTTTTAGGTGATGTTGAAGAAAATGCAGGAAATACGATTGATTGGCGCATGTTGTATGAAAAAGCGTTGAATCATGATTATACAGAACGATTCATTGGTGATATTAAAACACCCGTTAAATATGCAACAACAACGCTAAGAGAAATGTTAGCAAATGTTGAGGAATCATTATCTGAGAATTTTATTGTGAACGAAATTCCAGAAGAATTCCAAGATGCCTATCGTCGTAGATTATCAGAAGGTAAGGATGATACTTTAGAAGGTAAAATCTTGTCTGTAGCTGATAAATTAGATTTATTATATGAATCATTTGGCGAAATTCAAAAGGGTAATCCTGAATCAGTTTATACTGAAATTTATCAAGAAAGCTTAAAAACGATTCTTGAATTTTCAGATTTAGCGAGTGTTCAGTATATTCTACAAGAAATTCTTCCAGAATTATTAACGGAAGATTTCACAGATAAAGATAAAATTAAAAAAATAACCTTGGATATTATTAAGAAATAGAGTACACATAGGTTAAGGATTGCGTTGTATGCTAGAATAATGCATACAAGGTAGTCCTTTTTTGCTTAAAGAATAGGGAGAAATTAATGAAAACGGCAATTGTAACAGATAGTGCGTCATATATTGATCCAAAAGTAGCCAAAGATAAAAATATTATTGTTGTACCAATCACGGTTATTTTTGGGCAACAGACTTATTTAGAAGATGTGGAAATCTCTGCTTCAGAATTTTATCAAAGAATGAAAGATACGGATAAGTTACCCACAACGTCACAAGTCACAATGGGACAAATGCAAAGTGTCTTCGATAAATTAATTGAAGAGGGATTTGATGAAGTAATTTCAATTCATCTATCAACAGGTATCACAAGTTTTGTGGATAATTTACGTGCTTATTCAAAAACTGTGGAAGGAATTACGGTATATCCGATTGATTCTAAAGCAGCAAGTTCAGCAGAAGCCTTTCTTGTATTAAAAGCTGCTCAATTAGTGGCGCAAGGTGAGCATGCAGACACGATTGTACCTAAAATAGAAGCAATGCGTGAAACGGTGGGTATTTTCTTTGTTGTGGATAACTTGAGCCATTTACTTAGAACGGGCCGTATGACGAATGGTGCTGCGTTTGTGGGTAACTTATTACAAATTAAACCAATTCTGACCTTTAATCATGAAGGTCAAATTATCCCTTTAACTAAGGAACGGACAAAGAAGCGTGCTTTTCAACGGGTAATGGCAGATTTTTCTGATGCGATTAACTCAGTTGATTATCCAATTCGAGTAAGTATCGTTGATGCGAACAATCCTGAAGAGAGTACAAAATGGGTCTCATTTATTAAAACCAACTATCCTAATATTCCAGTTGAGGTTAGTCATATTGGGCCTGTTATTGGCGTCCATACTGGAGAAAAAACAATGGGTCTTATTTGGGGTCGTGATTATTTAGTTGATTAAGTTATTCTGAAAAAATAAGTGAGATAACGTGCGAAAGTATGTTCGGTATGCTAATATAATTAGTAGAGAATAATCATTTTTAAATGAGCCTGGGTAGGTTATTCCAGGCTTTTTTTAATTTCTAAAAATGATTGTATTGGAGGGGTTAACTTGATTGATAGACATGATGATGGCGTTTTTGACTTAGTTTCAAAGTACGAACCAACTGGAGACCAACCGAATGCGATTAAAACTTTAGTTGATGGATTAAATGATGGTAAAAAAGAACAAGTATTACTGGGTGCAACGGGAACGGGTAAGACGTTTACCATTTCAAATGTGATTAAAGAAGTTAATCGTCCCACATTAGTCCTTGCGCATAATAAAACATTGGCTGGACAATTATATGGTGAATTAAAAGAATTCTTCCCGAATAATGCGGTGGAATATTTTGTGAGTTATTATGATTACTACCAACCAGAAGCTTACGTTCCTTCAAGTGATACGTATATTGAAAAAGATTCCAGTATTAACGATGAAATTGATAAATTACGACATTCTGCAACAAGTTCATTATTAGAACGTAATGATGTGATTGTTGTTGCATCTGTCTCAAGTATCTTTGGATTAGGTGATCCAACAGAATATCGTGATCATGTTATTTCATTGCGTACTGGAATGACAATGGAACGTGATGATTTACTTAGAAAATTAGTCGATATACAATTCGAACGAAATGATATTGATTTTCAACGTGGTCGGTTTAGAGTTCATGGAGATATTGTGGAAATTTTCCCAGCATCTCGTGATCAAAAAGCTGTTCGTATTGAATTTTTTGGCGATGAAATCGATCGTATTCGTGAAGTTGATTCATTAACAGGTGAAGTTATGGGTGAACTTGAACACATGGCTATTTTCCCCGCAACGCATTTCATGACGAATGATGATGTGATGGATCATGCCATTGAAGGTATTGAAGTTGAATTGGCTGATCGATTAAAAGAATTAAAAGATGAAGATAAATTATTAGAAGCCCAACGTATCGATCAACGAACTACTTATGATTTAGAAATGTTACGTGAAATGGGCTATACATCCGGAATTGAAAACTATTCCCGCCATATGGATGGACGTAAACCTGGCGAACCTCCATATACATTAATTGATTTCTTTCCCAAAGATTTCTTGATCGTAGTTGATGAATCTCATGTAACCATGCCTCAAATTCGAGGGATGTACAATGGTGATCGCGCTCGTAAACAAATGTTAGTAGATTACGGATTCCGTTTACCTAGTGCACTGGATAACCGACCATTAACGATTGCGGAATTTGAAGAGCACGTTAATCAAGTCATTTATATGTCTGCAACACCAGGACCTTACGAAATGGAACGGACGTCAGATGTTGTTCAACAAATTATTCGACCAACTGGATTACTAGATCCAATCATTGAAGTTCGTCCAATTATGGGCCAAATTGATGATTTAGTTGGCGAAATTAATTTACGTATTGAACGCAATGAACGTGTCTTTGTCACAACATTAACCAAGAAAATGTCAGAAGATTTAACTGATTATTTGAAAGAGTTGGGGATGAAAGTTGCGTACTTGCATAGTGATATTAAAACGATGGAACGAACGAAAATTATTCGCGATTTACGCTTAGGCACATATGATGTTTTAATTGGAATTAACTTATTACGTGAAGGTATTGATGTTCCTGAAGTGTCATTAGTGACAATTTTAGATGCCGATAAAGAAGGTTTCTTACGTAGTGAACGTTCTCTAGTTCAAACAATTGGTCGTGCAGCTCGTAACGAAAACGGACGAGTGATTATGTATGCTGATAAAGTGACGGATTCAATGAAGGGCGCAATGGAAGAAACGCAACGCCGCCGTGATGTCCAAATGGCATATAATGAGGAACATCATATTACGCCAACTACGATTAAAAAAGCCATTCGTGAGTTAATTACGCCAACAAAAATTGAAGATAATTCAGGAACTGTTAAAACCTTTACCGAAACTGAATTTTTGGATATGGATAAAAAGGAACAACAAGATATGGTTGATCGCTTAGAAGGACAAATGAAAGAAGCAGCTAAAAAATTAGATTTCGAAACAGCTGCATCATTGCGTGATACGGTATTAGAATTAAAAACACAAATGTTATAAATAGGGGGATATTTCTTGAAAAATGATAAAATTGTGATCCATGGTGCGCGTGCGCATAATTTAAAAAATGTGGATGTCACTATCCCAAGAGATAAATTAGTTGTGATTACGGGACTTTCAGGATCAGGGAAAAGCTCATTAGCTTTTGATACACTTTATGCTGAAGGACAACGTCGCTATGTTGAAAGTTTATCAGCATATGCACGTCAATTTTTAGGGCAGATGGATAAGCCAGATGTTGACTCAATTGATGGGTTATCACCTGCTATTTCGATTGACCAAAAAACAACTTCAAAAAACCCACGATCAACAGTTGGGACAGTCACTGAAATTAATGATTATTTAAGATTATTATGGGCTAGAGTTGGACATCCAATTTGTCCAAATGATGGTCATGAAATCACGAGTCAATCCGTTGAACAAATGGTTGACCGTGTTTTAGAGTTAAAAGAGCGTACAAAACTTCAAATTTTATCACCTATTATTCGCAATAAAAAAGGACAACATAAAAAGATATTTGAAACGATCAAACGAGAAGGATTCGTCCGTGTTCGAGTTGATGGCGAGCTTCATGATATTGATGAAGAATTTGATCTTGAAAAAAAGGTCAAACACTCTATTGATATTGTGATTGATCGGATTGTTGTCAAAGAGGGCATTCGCTCACGTTTATTTGATTCATTTGAAGCAGCATTACGTTTATCTTCTGGCTACGCCACTGCAGATATTCTTGATGGTGATACAGATGGTGCAACAATTCAATTTTCCGAACATTATGCATGTCCTATTTGTGGATTTACAGTTGGAGAATTAGAACCACGTTTGTTCTCATTTAATGCACCATTTGGTGCTTGTGAAACTTGTGATGGTTTAGGAATGAAGTTAGAAGTCGATGAAGATTTAGTCGTTCCAGATCCAACTAAAACGCTAGCAGAAGGGGCAATTGAGCCATGGAATCCTATTAGTTCGCAATATTACCCATCGATGTTAGCCCAAGCTGCAGAAGCTTTTGGAATTCCAATGGATGTGCCATTTGAAAAGTTAACAGATGAACAACGTGATATTGTTTTGAATGGCGCTGGAACACGTGAATTTCATTTCCATTACGCTAATGACTTTGGTGGCGTTCGTGATGTAGATGCATTATTTGAAGGGGTTATTACAAATATTAGTCGTCGTCATACGGAGACTAATAGTGACTTTACGCGTGAACAAATGCGTAAATATATGACCAGCTTAACGTGTCAAACATGTCACGGTTACCGCTTGAATCGTAAAGCATTAGCCGTCCAAATTAATGGCCAACATATTGGTAAAATTTCCGCACTTTCAATTGGTGACGGCTTACCTTTCTTTGATAACGTTAACTTGTCAGAAAAAGAATCAATTATTGCAGCACCTATTTTGAAAGAAATTCGTGACCGCTTAACATTCTTACAAAATGTTGGCTTAAATTATCTGACATTATCACGTTCTGCAGGAACACTTTCAGGTGGAGAAGCACAACGGATTCGACTAGCCACGCAAATTGGCTCTAATTTATCGGGTGTTTTATATATTTTAGATGAACCTTCAATCGGGTTGCATCAACGTGATAATGATCGCTTAATTGAATCACTTAAGAAAATGCGTGATTTGGGTAATACTTTAATTGTGGTTGAACATGATGAGGATACCATGATGGCTGCTGATTATTTAATTGATGTTGGTCCTGGTGCTGGTGAATTAGGTGGTGAAATTGTTGCTGCTGGAACGCCCACACAAGTTAAAAAGAGTCGCAAATCATTAACTGGACAATATTTATCAGGAAAGAAATTTATATCATTACCTGATGAACGACGTGCTGGCAATGGTAAGAAGATTCGAATTACCGGCGCAAAAGAGAATAACTTAAAAAATGTAACGGTCGATTTTCCTTTAGGTAAATTCATTTCAGTTACAGGTGTCTCAGGTTCCGGTAAATCAACTTTAGTGAATGGTATTTTGAAAAAGGTATTATCACAAAAGTTAAATCGAAATTCTGAAAAACCAGGTAAATATAAATCAGTTTCTGGTGTTCAAAATATTGAAAGTGTTATTAATATTGATCAAAGTCCAATTGGTCGAACACCGAGAAGTAATCCCGCAACTTATACAGGCGTCTTCGATAATATTCGTGATTTATTTGCGGAAACTAACGAAGCAAAATTACGTGGTTATAAAAAAGGTCGTTTTAGTTTTAATGTCAAAGGTGGACGTTGTGAAGCCTGCAAAGGTGACGGGATTATTAAAATAGAAATGAATTTCCTACCAGATGTCTATGTGCCATGTGAAATTTGTCACGGGGCACGCTATAACTCTGAAACACTTGAAGTGACTTACAAAGGTAAGACAATCTCTGATATTTTAGATTTAAAAGTTGGCGAAGCTTTGAAATTCTTCGAACCAATTCCTAAAATCAGACGTAAACTGCAGACAATTGTTGATGTTGGTTTGGGCTATGTTTCGTTAGGCCAATCGGCAACAACATTATCAGGTGGTGAAGCGCAACGGATGAAGTTAGCTTCTGAATTACATCGTCAATCAAATGGTAAGAGTTTTTATATTCTTGATGAACCAACAACTGGTTTGCATACAGATGACATTAAACGCCTACTTAGCGTTTTAAATCGTTTGGTTGATGCGGGTAACACAGTCTTGGTTATTGAACATAACTTAGATGTGATTAAAACATCTGACTATTTAATTGATTTAGGTCCAGAAGGCGGCGAAGGTGGCGGAACGATTCTTGCGACTGGAACACCAGAAGAAATTGCTGAAGTGCCTGAAAGTTATACGGGACACTATTTAAAACCAATCTTAGAACGTGATCGTGCGAGAATGAATAAATAAATTAAGAAGTCAGATGAAAATCTGGCTTTTTTTTATTCCTTTTTTTTTAAAAAGTGTTAACTTTAAAGAAGACATAAAATAAATTGGAGGAACGGCTGACCATGGGCAATAACTATAAGAGTGTTTTTGATATTATTGGACCTGTTATGATCGGACCATCTAGTTCACATACAGCTGGTGCCGCTAAAATCGGTAAGGTTGGATTTCAATTATTTAATGGGAGAATCACTAAATTAAAAGTTCGCTATTATGAATCATTCGCAAAAACACATCGCGGGCACGGGACTGATTTTGCGACCGTTGCTGGGGTATTAGGCTTTGAACCTGATGATGTCCGTTGCCCACAGTCAATTCAGATTGCGGAAAAAATGGGGATTGAGATTCAGTTTATTGAAGATGCACACCCAAGTCCAATTAACCATCCGAATAGTGTTAAATTAACGATTGAAAATGAGACAAAAAAAATCGAATTAATGGGTTGCTCAATTGGTGGTGGCACAATTGAAATTAGGGCTTTCACTATAAAAAAACAACAATTTTTTCCAAAGGGTAGTTTACCGATACTAGTGTTGGAAGCTAATCCAGTAAATAAAAATAAAATTCAAAAACAAATCGAAAAATCGACAACTATTGTTATGCAAAGTGAATCTGAGTTAATGCCAGAGGATATTATGTATGAATATGATTTATCCAAGAATATTACTGAGACTGATATTAAGCAACTGCGATTATTAACGCACAATCTCATTTATTTAAAATAGGAGGTTCCATCTTGTATAAAAGTATTGCTGAGTTAGTTTCAACTGCTAATAAAGAACACAAATTAGTTTCAGAATTAATGATTGAACAAGAAATGGCGCAATCAAGTGAAACTAGAGACGTTATCATTGAAAAAATGTCTGCTAATCTTGAAGTGATGAAGCAAGCGATTGAAAAGGGATCAAATGGTGAAGGCGTTTCTTCAGCAACGGGATTAACGGGTGGAGATGCGGTCTTACTACGGAAATATCGTGAGAAAGGGCACTCTTTATCTGGGGATGCTAACTTAGAGGCGATGCAATATGCAATTGCGACTAATGAAGTCAATGCTTCGATGGGACTTATTTGTGCGACACCGACTGCAGGTTCATCTGGAACGTTGCCTGGGGTTATTTTCATGATACAAAAACGATTAAATTTATCACATGAAAAGATGTTACAAGCTTTATTTACGTCAAGTGCCTTTGGAATGATCGTGGCAAATAATGCCATGATTGCCGGAGCGACTGGTGGCTGTCAGGCAGAAGTCGGCAGTGCATCAGCAATGGCAGCAGCTGCCGCCGTTGAGGTTACTGGTGGAACGCCGGAACAATGTGCAGAGGCTTTTGCGATGGGACTTAGTAATTTATTGGGACTGGTTTGTGATCCAGTTGCTGGATTAGTTGAAATTCCATGTATCAAGCGAAATGCAATAGGAGCCGTGAATGCTTTAACGGCAGCAGATATGGCACTTGCTGGATTATCTAACAAAGTACCAGCTGATGAAGTTATTATGGCTATGAAAGACATTGGCGAACGTATGCCGAGCTCGCTTAGAGAAACTGGGATTGGTGGATTAGCTAGTACACCAACGGGCCAAGCAATTAAAATGAAAATATTTGGTGAAACGATATAGGGTTGGAAACAACTCTTTTTTTGTGCGCAGATACAAAAGAAACACCAGGTATGTTATAATAATTATAGTAGATTTGGAGGAATGAATATGACAGATACGTTAGAGCTAGTTGTAATTACAGGGATGAGTGGGGCCGGTAAGACGGTCGCAATGCAAAGTTTTGAAGATTTAGGTTATTTTTGTATTGATAACTTACCACCAACTTTATTACCTAAGTTCTGGGAGTTGGTAAAAGAGTCAGGTAAAATTTCAAAAATTGCCCTTGTTATGGATTTAAGATCAAGAGCTTTTTATGATGAAATTATCGAAATGTTATCAGGATTTGATAACACTGAATTTGTAACCACTAAAATTGTCTTTCTTGACGCATCAGATGCAGAATTAGTTTCTCGTTACAAAGAAACAAGACGTGCGCATCCGTTAGCAATGGAAGGCCGTCTGATGGATGGCATTGAAAAAGAACGTGACTTATTAAATGATATTAAAACACAAGCACAATTAGTGATTAATACGACTAATTTGTCACCACGTCAGTTACGTGAAGAGATTTTTCATAATTTTGAAACCAGAGAAACAGCTAATTTTCATGTTGAAGTCTTATCATTCGGATTTAAATATGGCCTACCTATCGATGCAGATATCGTGATGGATGTCCGTTTCTTACCTAACCCACACTATATTCCAGAATTAAAACCACAAACTGGCTTAGATAAGGCAGTTTATGATTATGTGATGAAACAACCAGCTACAGAAGGTTTTTATACCAAATTTGAATCGTTAATTGAGTCAATTTTACCTGGCTACGAAGCTGAAGGTAAAACCAATTTAACGATTGCGATTGGCTGTACTGGTGGACAACATCGCTCAGTTGCTTTAGCTAAAAGATTGAGTGAAGAATTGAAAATTAACTATCCGGTGAACGTTACACACCGTGATATTAATAAAAGTAAAGAATCGGTCAATCGATCATGACGAGAAGTGGACATAGACCTAAGATAGTCGTTATTGGTGGCGGAACAGGGCTACCCGTTATTTTAAAAAGTTTAAGAGATAAAAATGCTGATATCACGGCGATTGTAACGGTTGCTGATGATGGTGGTTCGTCAGGTATTATCAGAGATTACGTGAATGTTGTGCCGCCTGGTGATATTCGTAATGTTATTGCCGCATTATCTGAGTTACCAGAAATATATTTAGATATATTCCAGTATCGGTTTGATACGTCCGATCGATTTTTTGCAGGACATGCGATTGGTAATTTAATTATTGCAGCACTAACTGAAATGAAAAATGGTGTTTTTGCTTCTGTCCAAGAATTATCAGAAATGATGAGAGTTGATGGACATGTCTATCCCGTTGCGGATGAACCGTTAGTATTAAATGCAGAATTTTCTGATGGCACTTTTTTAGCGGGGGAAGCAGAAATAACTGCCGCTAGAAAATCAATTAAGCGTGTTTGGGTAACCTCAAGTGAAAAAAGTGAAACTAGTGTGCCAGAAGCTGTACCAGAAGTTGTTCAAGCTATTCTTGAAGCAGACCAAATTGTCCTTGGACCTGGGAGTTTGTTCACAAGTATTTTGCCTAATTTAGTTATTGGTAATGTGGGTAAGGCACTGTCTGAAACAAAAGCAGAAGTTGTTTATATCTGTAATATTATGACGCAAAAGGGTGAAACAGAACATTTTACTGATGCTGATCATGTGCGTATTTTGAATGGGCACCTAGGTAAATGTTTTGTGAATACAGTGCTTGTGAATACGGCACCGGTTCCTGAAGGTTATATGGATAAAGAAAAATATGATGAGAATTTAATTCAAGTTGAACATGACTTTAATGGATTAAGGGAACAACATTGTCGAGTGATTTCATCTAACTTCTTAAAATTAAAAGATCAAGGTGTCTTCCATGATGGCAATAAAGTCGTTGAAGAATTAATCCGTTTAGTTGGTCGACCAAATCGCGAATTAAGACATAGAAAGACTATTTAGTACAGAGATAAGGTGAAAGAATGTCATATGCAAGTGAAGTGAAAAAAGAATTAACGACCCTCAAAGTCAGAAAAAATAATGCTAAAGCAGAGTTAATGGCGTTAATTAGAATGAATGGGTCTTTGAGTATTATTAATCATCAATTTGTTTTAAATGTTCAGACTGAGAATCCCGCAATTGCGAGACGGATTTATGAACTTTTAAATGAATTTTATGACATTACAAGTGAACTATTAGTTCGTCGTAAAATGAAATTAAAGAAAAATAATATTTATATTGTACGTTTAAAAACAGGTAGTGATTTTGTTTTAAAAGACCTGGATATCATTGAAGATATGCAACTTAAAATGGGTGTACCAATGGATCTGTTGGCCCATGATGATATGATGATGCGTTCATATTTACGTGGGGCATTTTTGGCAGGTGGTTCTGTTAATAATCCTGAAACAAGCCGTTATCATTTGGAAATTTACTCAGTCTATGAAGAACATAATCAAACAATTTGCGAAATGATTAATAAATTTGGATTCAACGCTAGAATGACTGAACGTCGAAGTGGTTATATCGTTTATTTAAAAGAAGCAGAAAAAATTGCTGATTTCTTGTCATTAATTGGCGCAACAACGGCTATGTTGAAGTTTGAAGATATTAGGATTGTCCGCGATATGCGTAATTCAGTTAATCGCATGGTTAATTGCGAAACAGCTAATATGAATAAAGTGGCGGATGCTGCGAATAAACAAATTGCTAATATTGAGTTTATTGCACATTCTGTTGGTTTAGGGCAATTACCTTCTAAATTAAAAGAAGTTGCTGAAACACGTCTGGTTCATCAAGAAGTTAGTTTGAAAGAATTAGGTGATTTAGTACCAGGTGGTCCAATTTCAAAATCTGGGATTAATCATCGGCTACGAAAAATTAACGAATTTGCTGAAAAAGTTCGAATTGGTGAAAAATAAACGAAATTTTAAAGAGGTGAGATAGCATGATAACATTTAAATATGATACGCAACTACTAATAGAAGGTAGTACATTAGACGAGGACCAATTGAACGATAAGATTTTACGTCAATTCAAAGGTGATAGTTTACTTGTTGCGGGAGATTCTGATTTAATGAAACTGCATTTCCATACGAATGCGCCGTGGGAAATATTAGAATATTGTGCTGGACTTGGAGAAATCTTTGATGTTGTTGTTGAAGATATGGTCAGACAATCTAAAGGATTAAAAGGTTAACCAAATAAAATACGCATATAACTGATAGCTTTTATCTTAGCTATTAATTATATGCGTATTTTTTATTTATCTAAATATGATTTTAAGGTAGCTAGATCAATTGATTCATCAAAAATATGGTCGTCAACGATAACGGTTGGTACAAATTGAATATTTGCGTCGTTAGCTTCAGCGATAATTGAGTTAATGTAAGTTTTATCAGAAACGTCAGTTAAACTAAAGGTCTTTTCCATATAGGCAGCAACCTCATCCAGTGTTAAGTCTTTCCACGTATCTTGCGTTTTAAATAATTCAGTTATTAAATCGTAAGATTTTTGCGGATTATCTAAAGGAAGATAATGATGAGCAACATTACCACGTTGTAAGGATTCTTTTTCTTTATCAAAAAGTTTGATGACACGTTTTACACGTCCGTTTGCAACATAAGAATCTAAAGTCTCTTTAGATTTTTCGAACCATTCTTTTGAGTAGGGGCAACGTAGGTTAATAAACTCAATAATTGTTTTTGGCGCGTCAGAGTTACCAATCACAAGTCCAAAGTCCCGATTTACTTTTGAAGCATCAATAATTGAAATATCCATTTTTATCAGTCCAGTCTTCATTTATTAGCGTCAGTATAGCATAAGACGGGTTCATCTGAATAATTATCCGCTCAAAAAAAGGACACTAACAAAAGTTAACTTGTTAGTGTCCTTAAACGTTAAAGCTTATTTAAGCCCTTTTTTGTTAGTCATAATTTTATCAATCAAACCGTATTCTTTTGCTTGATCAGCAGTCATAAAGTTATCACGATCTGTATCTTTATCGATAACTTTAATATCTTGACCAGTTGCATCAGCTAAAATTTGGTTAATCAATGTTCTTGTTTTCAAGATATGTGCAGCAGCAATTTCAATTTCTGTTGCTTGACCTTGAGCGCCACCAAGTGGTTGGTGAATCATAATTTCTGAGTTAGGTAATGCAAAACGTTTACCCTTTGTACCAGCAGTTGCCAATACACTGGCCATTGAAGCAGCCATACCCATAACGATTGTTTGAACATCAGCATTGATGAAGTTCATTGTATCGTAGATAGCTAAACCGGCTGAAACAGAACCACCGGGTGAGTTAATGTAAATTGAAATATCTTTTTCTGAGTCTTGAGCGTCTAAGAAAAGTAATTGAGCGATAATAGCATTTGCCATATCATCATTAACTTCACCAGATAACATAATGATTCTGTCTTTTAAAAGACGAGAGTAGATATCATAGGCACGTTCGCCACCGGCAGATTGTTCGATAACTGTAGGAACCATATTCATAGTTAGAAACCTCCGAATTTATTATTATTTACTTTTTTTATATTAGCATTTGAACTAATGTAATGCTAGTTTAAACCCTTGGTCAAAAAAGGTCAAATAAAATAAACTAAATTTATTCTTTAGTTTCTTTTAAAATAATCGCATCTGATGACCTTGTTTTTGAACCATAGAGTAGGTTCCCTGATAAATGACGAACCAAGTAGCCAGAATAAGATACTGAAAGGGCTACAGGTGGTTTAATAGGTGTTACAGAATGTTGCGTTGAAACAAAAGCGATTGGTGATTTATCTGTTACTTTTTTCTTAACCTTACGAGGTTTTTGTTTTTTAGGTGCCGAAACCTTAGGGGACACAGGTTCTGCATTTTTTCTGGGATCCATTGGATTCACAGGAGCTACACGAGAATCTTCACTATCGCTTCGCGGTGTTGCTTTAATTTGTTTGGGTACATACATGGATAAAATGAACAAGTTAGCTACGATTGAGGCTAAGGAAATTCTAGTTAGGCGGGATGTTCTAAACTTTTTATGCATTAGTGATATCCTCCTGACTATCTGTTCGAATAGCCACAACCATATTAGCAAATATCTCCCAATCAGAAGCTAATGGTGGACTATTCCAGATTAGGTAGCGACTGGGGACATCTGCCATCAAGAAGTCAGAAAGGTAAATATCGGTTTGATCTGTTAATTTGTAGTTAACTTCCAAATTAAAGAAGGGCATTGAATCAAGATTTTTGTGAATTAAATCATTGTAGTTACTCCCTTTTGAAAAATCAATTGTTATATGCACCGGTTTTGAAACGGTTGGTAAATCAATATAACGAATGAATAAGAAAAGATATTCTGATTTTAAACGGGCCATGTTAATGTTTTTTTCTTTGAAAATATCCGGTACATTCGTTGTTAAGTTAGTTATCAATTGGTCAACGAAGATATAAAACCAACTATAATTTTCTTTTAAAATAGTATTATCTACGGCAACTTGCCAACTAAAATCAATTTGGGCACTATGGTAACTAGAAAAATGAATACGAGATAATTCGTCAAATAATGTCATATAACTTTGTTCACTTAATGTGATATCAAAGAACTTTTGTAAGTCTTTAATAACAAAATTATTGAGTGATTCAATTTGTGAAAAGAAAGATGAGTTATTAAATGTAACGTCAACAATGTCTTCCATATAAAGGAAATTTAGAACAAATACTGTTTCAATTGATAACTGTTCATCCGTAAGTCCATTAATACCTGGATTTTCTTGAAGACAGTCTTGAATATTGGACATGATTGAGTCTGAATTAGCAAAATTAACATCAGCAAAACGATTAGTATCATTTCGATTAGAAGCTAAACTTTGTATGAGAACAGCTGAAAAATACTTTAGTTTCAATAATTGTATTTGTGTGAGATCAAGATTTAAGCTAGAAATTAATTGGTTAGAAAATAAACTAGAATTACGATCAACTTCTTCATTAAATGGGAAGTTGTAGTTCTTATAGACAGCTAAATAAAGGTTATAAAAAAATAAGCGAATATTTTCTTCAGGACCTACTAATTGGAAGTTTTTAGTGATTTTAAAGCCTAATTTTTGTAACATATCATCTAAAAATTTCTTGGTCCGATAACCAGTTGCTTCACTTAAAAATAACGATTCGGTGAAGGATTCTATACTAAAATTAGGGTTAGTAAATAGCGCATTCAGCATCAAAAATTGAGGTGACTGCTTAGCGTATAGAAGTAATAGGTGATCGATGGAATCTAAGCCATTTTTTTGTAGACTTACTTTGTTATTGCTAACTTTTAATAAATAGTAATCGTCTAATCCTTCAGTGACAAGATCTTCTTCTAAAGACTTGATAGTTGTTGCTGTATAATATTTTGACCATTTAAAATGTTTTTGGATGTCTGTTTGCGAAGCAGATTGGTCATAAGTATTCTCAAGATAAGAAAATAATTCTAACTTACGAATATCATCTTTGTTAAATATAAAGTCCATTTATCGCGATTCCTCCTCATTAAAGAGTATGTACTATCCATTATAGGGGAATTGCCAACGGTTTGCATATAAATCTAGAATCAATAATTATCATATTTTTAAAAAAATTGACAAAAGTGGTGATATAAAATAACATGTCATTAATATATGTATTCAAATTATAGAAATAACAGAAGAGTAATTTTTTTAGACAGGGAGAGGGAAATCTTTATGAATAAAATAGTATTAAGCGCCTTTGTAACACTATTAGGTCTCTATATGACTGCATCTGAGGCAACGATTCAAGCGGCGAAAACTAATCGTGGTAGTGCGCAATCCGATTTGTCTATGGATTTTCAATCTGGAGCAACAACAGTCGATTTTGCTTCTTCCCTTAGTTTCAATACAACTAAAATTGATTCGAATGATAAAAAAAGTTATGCCAAAGCGCAAGATATGGCAACAGGGGCAAGCACACCCAATTACGTTCAAGTTTCAAATTTTAGCGGAACTGAAAATGGTTGGGTGCTTGAAGCTAAACAGAGTCGCCAATTTGAATCTGAAGAGACGCATAAATCGTTAACGGGTGCCTATCTTAGTTTTAGTAATGGTGAACTTGTTTCCATTTCTGCGGATAAAAAACCTGGATTTTATAAGAAAAATTTTGATTTGTCTGTAGGAGCTAATAAAGTAGTCGTTGCCGCAAAAGGTGATGAAGGATACGGCACTTGGGTTTACCGTTTTGGGAATGAGGCAACTAAAGGAAATAGTATCGCTTTGAATATTCCCCGTGAGGCAACTAAGATGACAGATGTCTATCGTAGTGAAATTACATGGTCATTAAATGATGTGCCATCAAATGAATAATAATGAAATGATAACCACAAAATTTATTAAAAGATTCGGCTATTTATTTTTATTCAGTATTTTATTTTTATTCGGAGTGGACATTAAGCAGGTTAATGCCAGCCAAGTTGACTTTTCTGTTCAACCTATGATATCTGACTATCAATTAGATAAGAAAAAAACTTATTTTGATTTAAAAGCAGCACCAGGAACTAAAACACAGCTGAAAATTAAGGTAGCTAATCTTATTGATAAATCACTAACGTTTGAAGTCCTCATTAAGGATGCAACAACAAACTATAATGGGGTTGTGGAGTACGCGGAATCACAAAGTAAAGTATTGGCACAACAGCCGTTCTCAGTGGTAAAAGCAGTTAGAGCTCGTCAGAATCGTATAACTGTTCCTGCAAAAAGTGAAAAAATAGTTACTTTGGATGTTGCGTTACCCAATACGACTTTTGCAGGTGTCGTTGCGGGAGGTATATCGGTGATTGAAGACAATGATGCTCAGTCTCAAACAAAGTCAGAACGAGCGGTTATTGATAATCGTTATTTATATACGACTGCGGTAATATTCCATGGAGAACAACCTGTAACTAGCGCACAAGTAAAATTAAAAACGGTTGATATCACACAAATTAATGCACGTAATGTGATTGCTGCGAGATTTGAAAATCAGAGCGCTATGTTTTTAAATAAAGTTCAAATAAATACACAAGTCAGACGGTTAGGTAGTTCAAAAGTATTATATCGAGCAAGTAATAAGGACATGCAAATTGCCCCAACCAGTGCGGTTACCTTTCCAATTCCATTAGCTGCTGGTGAATTACTCAAAAGTGGTACCTACGAACTTAGTGCAGAGATGACTTCTAAAAATCAGGCATGGCATTTTAAACAGAAATTTACGGTAAGTGGATCAAAAGCAAGAATATTGAATGAGAAGGATGTTACAATCGATCAAACAAATTACTGGATCTATTGGATATTACTCTTGTTCGTACTGATAATCGTTAATGTTTTTGTTATATTATGGATTAATCGAAGATTAAAAAGAAAGTATCAACAAAAAATTAAATAATTTAAATGAAAAAGTTATTAATTAAGGGATATTATCTTTTAATTAATAACTTTTTTATTTTCAAATATTTTTAAAAAGGTAAAAAATGTGATTTAACATTGTGCACCATTGAAGATACAATATGTACATAATAATTGTAGATGTAGTATGTACATATTGTATCTTCACTTTACTAAAAGTTAATGGGAATTGTTAGAAAAATAGGGGATGACAATGACTTAACGATATGATAGTAAGACCAAATAAATAAGATAATTAAGCATTAGAGAGGGATAAAAGATGAGGAAACATAACAGTAGAACAAAAGAATGGATTTCAGCAACACTTATAACAAGTGCTGTTTTTGCAGGATTATTTGCTGGGGGGGCCAGTCACAGGGAACCTAGTGTATTTGCTCAAACTGATGAGAGCAGTATGTCAAGTGAGTCATCAGATAACGCCACAAGTGAATCAGGAAAAAAGGCGATATCAAGTGATTCTCTAAAAACTAAATCAATCACAATAAAAAAAAGTGAATCAAAAACAAAAGCTAAACCGTCAGCAAAAGCTAAACTAAGTACTAGAGCAGCTGGGTATGTTGGACCAGCAAATGATGTATTTCCTGATGATTACTGGGATACAACAAAAGATTATTCAGCGGAGTCAGCAACGGCATTTGTTTCACAGTCGGGTTCACAGAATAAACCTGGCGAACCTGTATTATATTTTGGAAATAATTATTTTCCTTTTCAAATGAATGAGTTATTAAATAATGATCCCGTCAGTGGTCTTAATAAGTCTGGTTGGGCCTACATGTTTGATACTGGAATAAATCCTGTTCCAAGGAAATCTTATGGAATTATTATTAATAATAGTGTCCCAGGTAATCGTGGATACGGGTTGGTATCATCCTTTTCATCAATTCCTTATACAATTGAATCTGCAGTTAAAGGTAAGGATATCACTGGATATCAACTTTTTAAAAATAAAACAGGTACTGGATTTAAGGCAATTATGTATGATACAAAGTATAAATTAAGTTATACATTTGAGGAAGTTTATGATGCTAGTGGCGGTGTTTATAGCTATTTTAGTATTACTAACAATGACACAACGGCTCGTGCAGTTGGAGCTATTGAGGGCGTCGATACATTCGTTGATGAGGATGCTGTTACCATTGAAAGCTTAGGCCCGGATGAAGGATTCAAAATGGTTGGGTCAGCACATAGTTTAAATTTCAAATTAAATGATCCAAGAAATAATACCAAATTAGGTGGATGGACGAATTACACAGGCGGAGATGAACCAAATGTTATGAATACTGGTTATTTAAATAATTATTTCAATGGTGGTGCACTTGGAACTGGAATGGAAAAATCACCACATAATAAAATTATTGCCGTTTCAAATATTAAGAATCCAGATAACCCATTTAAAGGCGATAGTGGGTTCATAATAAAAGCTAATCCGAAAACTTTGGAACCAGGAGGAACACTCGTAACGGGTTCTTATCAAACTTATAAGGAAGCTGTTGCACCTGTTGCAAGTGTAAAAGAACAAACGATTAATGCTTATGCAAGTCAAACTAATAGGCCTAAAGTTTTAGGAACGGTTTTAGATAAGGATGGCAGTAAAGGTTATATTCAAATTACCTATCCAGATGGGTCAACGTCAGGAACAACAGAGAATGTGTACGACACAGGTAAGGTAGATACTAGTGCTGATTATAGTGCAAACATTGACACTTCTAAATTAAAATTAGGTTCAAATAAGATAATAGTGACAGCTGTTGACGATAGTGAAGTAGAACAGTTAAAACCTGTTACGGTAACAGTCAATCTTTATAAATTAGGTGCAACTGCTATCCCACAAACAATCAAAGTTGGCGATACGGTTAAGACAGGCGAAACGGACTTAATTAAGAATTTAACAATTATTAATCAACCAACAGTTAATGCACATACCTTAAAAATGGATACAACAAATCCATCAGGTAAGCCACTTGATAATAAAACAGCAGGATTTTACATTCAAGATATGCTTTTAACAGATACTGCAGTTAAACCAAATGAAATCGCAAAAGTAGCTGTACCCGTTACCGTAACTGATAGTGATACTGCATTTGACAAAACTTCTGCTCTTTATGCCAAGGGATTTGAATTAAAAACAGCGGATATTCAAAACTTATCAACTGGTGATTTAGATACATTAATCTTGAATAATAGTAAAGCTAGAGGCTGGCTGATAGCGACGGGTGCCGAATCTAAAGTTAGTGTTAAGTCAACAGAACTTAAACCAACTTCAGGTGATGGTTTTTATAAAGCAGTTATCCAAAATTCTGATGGTCAAACAAAAGAAATTGTGATTACTGTCTCAGGTGGATTAAAAATTACATCAGCACCTACTGCAACTGACTATGGTTCTTCCAGTGGCGTGATATTACCTTACAGTGGAGAAAATTTTGATCTCCAACGTAGTGATTCTAGTACCAATAGCAGTGTGAATATTTCTAATGCAGGTAAACAAGCTTGGACATTAACTGCTCGACTTACAAAAGGTTTGACAGATAGTGCTAATGATAAGTTAACTGGTGTTTTGGAGTATGTAAATTCAGCTAATGGTGTACAAGATATAGAATCAAGTAGTGCAGAAGTTGGTTCAGGACAGTCTGAGGCAACTCAAGAAGTCCGTTGGGATAAGGATAAAGGAATTGTCGCTCAACTTAACGGAGGTAATACATCACTTAAAGCTGGAGCCTATACAGGGGAAATAACATGGACACTAGAGAATACACCTTAATGTTATAGTTTCTAATTTAATCTTAAATGATTTGAATATTTTTAGCAGTTTAATTATGAACTAAATAACAATCCCAAATAATAGTAAATCCATATCAATACTGCTAAGTATTGATATGGATTTTTTTAATAAAAATTAATGATAACTAAATTTTATTCGTATTTTAGTGGCTTAATAATTTTCGTTTTATGATGAGATAAAACTTATGAATAATTATTATTTGTTTAATTTTCAAATATTTTTAAAAAAATAAAAAATTTGATTTAACATCGTACACCATTGAAGATATAATATGTACATGTTAATCAAAGACAAAGCATGTACATGTTGAATTTTTAACTTTGCTAAAAGGTATATTTGATAAAAGTTAATAGAAATAGCTAGATAAATAGGGGATAGTAGTGAATTGGCAATATGTTAGTGAAATCAAATAGACTAAATTGATAAAATAATTAATAAGTTAAAAGCAAGGATTGGGGAGGGCTAAAAAATGAGAGAGTATAAAAACAGAAAAAAAGAATGGGTTTCGGCAACAATTATGACAAGTGCTGTTTTTGCAGGATTGTTAGCTGGGGGAGCTAGCCATAGAGAACCTAGTGTGTTTGCTAAAACCGATGAGAGCAGTATGTCAAGCGAATCATCAGATGAAACATCAAGTAAGTTAACGATTAAAGAATCAAGTGAATCAGAAAAAAAGGCGCTATCAAGTGAATCTGTAGAAACTAAATCAACAACTAAAAAAAGTGAATTAAAAATAAAAGCTAAATCATCAGAAAAAACTAAACGAAGTACTCGAGCTACCACTCGAGCAGCTGGATATGTTGGACCAAAAGATGAAATTCTACCTACTGTTAAATGGGAAACAAAAGATTACGCAGCTGATGTAGCAAAGACGTTTGTTTCACAATCGGGGAGATCTGATAAGCCTAATGAACCAGTTATGTACTTTGGAAATAGTATTGAACCTTTTCAGCCTAGTGAACTGACGAATAATAATGACGCAGATAGAGCAAGCAATAATAGTTCACCTAATTTACCATCTTGGTCATATACGTATACTACCGGAAAAAATCCGCGTCCATCGATTATACACGGGCTGATTATGGGCGACAAAATAGCTCGTGGTTATAATGTGAATGAAGCTTACCTAGACAACGGTATTTCTGGTATCGAGGGTGGACTTTTAGATGGGTCAATTACTGATTATCATCTTTATAAAAATAGTATGAACACGGGATTTAAAGCAACTATGTATGATAGTAAGTACAAAGTTAGTTATACTTTTGAATCAGTATATGGTAGGACTGGTGGTATTTACCGTTACTTTAGTATTACAAATAATAATTCAGATTCACAAAAAATAGGTGCCTTGGAAACAAATGATACTTTTGTAGATTCTGATAAAGTTCCTTTACAGAGTATTGGACCTAATGATGGCTTTAAAATGATTGGGGATAGTACTAGTCAGAAGCATGTTTTGGATGTGAGATTGAAAGATCCAGAGTCTAATGCTACTTTGGGTGGTTGGACAAATTATACGGGCGGTTCTCAAGATAAGATTCTAAACCCCGCTAATTTTAATAACTACTTTAAAGGGGGGGTAGCCGGGACAGGTATGGAAGGTTCAGCAGCAAACACTAATATTGGAATTGAAAATATTAGTAATCCAAGTAAAACAATTGGTGATGATAGTGCGTACATTATGAAAGCTAATCAAGTTGATTTAGCTCCAGGTGCAACACTTGTTAATGGGTCTTACCTTACTTATAAAGAGACAACACCTAGTACTCCTCCCGTTGCGACAGTTAAAAATACAATAATTAACGGTTACGCTGATCAAAAAGGTGTTGAGATTACAGGAGATGTTACTGATTCAGATGATACAAAAGGAAATATTGAAATCGGGTATCCAGATGGAACGTCAGAAAAGAATCCTTACGATACTATTACAGTGGATGTGAAGAATCCTACACCGTATTCTGTACCAGTTAATATGTCTAAACTAGGTCCAGGTAAAAATGAACTATTAGTTACGGCAGTTGATCCAGGTAATAACCGTCAAGAAAAACCAGTTACTATAACTGTTAACGTATTCAAATTAGGCGCAATTGCTATCCCACAAACAATCAAAGTTGGCGATACGGTTAAGACAGGCGAGACGGATTTGATTAAAGATTTGACAATTATTAATCAACCAACAGTTAATGCACATACACTAACTGTTGATGGGACAAATCCATCAGGTAAACCACTTGATAATAAAACAGTAGGATTTTACATCCAAGATATGCTTTTAACAGATATTGCAGTTAAACCAAATGAAATCGCAAAAGTAGCTGTACCAGTTACTGTAACTGATGATGACACTGCAACTGATAAAGTCTCTGCCCTTTATGCAAAAGGATTTGGCGTAAAGCAGGCAGATATTCAAAAATTAACAACTGATGAGTTGACTGCATTAATTCTAAAGACTAGTGAAGCTAAAGGATGGTTGTTAGCAACTGGTGCTGAATCTAAAGTAAGCGTTGATTCAACGACACTTAAACAAACTTCAACTGATGGTATTTATCAGGCAGTTATCAAAAATTCGGATGGTTTAAAAAAGACCATTAACATTGAAGTTACAGGTGGATTGAAAATTACAGAAGGACCTGGGGCAACTAATTACGGTTCTTTTTTAGGTGTTACGTTACCTTACAGCGGAGAAGACTTTAAAGTTCAACGTAGTGACCCTGATCCTCATGTTAATAGCGTACAAGTTTCTAACGCGGGTAAACAAGCTTGGACCTTAACAGCTCAACTTACAACACCGTTAACGGAGCATAACGATGCTAACGTTAAGTTAAATGGTGTATTGACATATATAGATGCATCTGGTCAATCGCAAGATATAGAATCAAACAGTGCAGAAGTTGGTTCAGGGCAATCTGAGGTAACTCAAGAAGTAAGTTGGGCAAACGACAAAGGAATTATCGTTCAACTTAATGGAAATAACCCTTTGCTTAAAGCAGGGGACTATACAGGGGAAATAACATGGACATTAGCGGATACGCCACATTCATAAACCTTGTTTAATTAATGTTAATCGTTAGCATATTGCTAATATTAAAAACTACCAAAATCTTACGAGGGGAGAAAATACGATGCTAAAAAGAAGTACAATTATGGGGATTCTTTTAGGAAGCATGGTACCTGTTGGTTTCGCCGTAACGCAAGTTTCAGCAAGCGATACAGTGGGCTATCAATCGCATGCGACTATTGAGTTAGTTGGAAGTACTGATGAAACACGACCTGTTAATCCAATTAATCCGACGGATCCGGTAAAACCAGTTAGACCTGTTAATCCGGGGACGCCAGGTCCGTTATCGATTGATTACGTTTCGAACTTACAATTCAGTCAACAAAAAATTTCTGGTAAAGATAGTGTTTATTATGCACAACTTGACCAGTTAGCTGATAAGAACGGTAAAGTCGGAGATTATCCAAACTATGTTCAGATAACGGATAACCGTGGGTCAAATGCAGGGTGGAAATTAACCGTTGCACAGACCAATCCATTTATGAATGGTAAAAATAAATTAGATGGAACGGTTATCACGTTGATGAATGGTGTTGTTAATGGTAGTAACCTGCATAGACCGACGGATAGTCAAGCAGCAATTAAGCCAGATGGTAAGGCAGTTACTGTGATGACAGCTAAGTTGGACAATGGTATGGGGACCTGGACGGATCGTTTTGGTAAAGATAATACAGCTGCTCAACAAAGTATTTCATTGTTTGTTCCAGCTGAGTCGAAAAAAGTAGCAGGGGCTTATAAGTCTGAACTAACATGGACTTTGACAGATGCTAAACTATAAAAAAAGAGATTAGGGGAAATATATATTATGAAAAAAACAAATAAATTATTATTCGCTGCATTACTTGGATTAGGTATTACAGGAACAGCTGTTACAACAGCTAACGCATCAGAAACAAAAGATTATGTATCACATGGTAACGTTGAATTGACTAAAAATGACGGAACAACAGACCCTGGTATTACTGATCCAACAGATCCAGGACATACTATCGATCCAACAGACCCAGTGAACCCAGGTACTGGTGGCCCATTAGCAATTGACTACGTTTCTAACTTTAACTTTGGTACACAAAAAGTAACAGGTAATGATACAACATATAACTCGGAATTAGTTGCAGCAACAACAGATAACCCAACAGCTGGAACTAAAAAAGACCTTGCAAACTTCTTACAAGTTTCAGATAACCGTGGTACAGTATCTGGCTGGAAACTTTCAGTTCAACAATCAAAAGCATTTACAAGTGAAACAACAAAATCAGTATTAGATGGCACAACAATTACGTTATCTAACCCTGAAGCAAATAATGCTGATAAAAATGGTACAAAACCAGCACCATCAATTTTAACAGATAACCTTGCAATTTCTTCTGCATCAGGTGATAAAGTTGTTATGCAAGCTAAAGATGGCGAAGGTTCTGGTACTTGGGTTGAAGCATTCGGTAATGCAACTAAAGACGCTGATAAAGCTAAAGCTTCTGTTAAATTAGCTATCCCTGGTGATAGCAAAAAAGTCGCAGAAAAATACACATCAGATTTAACATGGACACTTACAGACGCTAACTTATAAGAATTAATTCTATCAATAAAAAAAGGTTATTAATTAAAAGGGGAAATTAAAATGAAAACAACTAAAATCGTAACAAGCGCAATTATTTTATCAACATTAGGTTTAACTGCAGCACCAGCTGTACATGCCGCAGACCATACAGAAAATTACACATCATTAGGTAAGATTGGTTTTACAGAAAATGATGATAAAACACCACCCGTTAACCCAGTTGATCCAGATAAACCCGTTGATCCATTAGAACCAACTGTTCCTCCTGTTAGTCCTGGTACTGATGGACCATTATCAATTGATTACGTTTCTAACTTTGATTTTGGTGAAAACAAAATTTCTGGGGACGATACAACTTACTACGCTGCACCTGTCAAAGCAGTTAGTGGTGCTAAATATGCTACTTACTTACAAGTAACGGATAAACGTGGTACTAATGCTGGTTGGAAACTTTCAGTTAAACAAGAAAAACAATTTAATGATGGCTCAGCAGATTTAGATGGTGCAGTATTAAAAATGGGATCACAAAAATTAAATTCTAAAAATATGGATAGTGTAACTAATGCAACAACCCCAGCTATAGCCGATGCTACAATTACAGCAACACCTGGTAGCGCTGTTGAAGTCTTGAATGCAGCTAAGGGTCAAGGTATGGGTACTTGGACAGATTCATTTGGTGTATATGATGCAGATGCTACAAAGGATACAGCAATGAAGGCTGTTTCATTAGCCGTACCTGGTAATTCAGCTAAAGAAGCTAAACCATATACCACTGATTTAACATGGACAATTACTGACGCAGGGATGTAAACCTGTATCAACTAGGTTATTAAAAAATAGAGGGAATCAATAAAAGGGGAAATTAAAATGAAAACAACAAAAATCGTTGCAAGTGCAATTGCGTTAACAACATTAGGTTTGACTGCAGCACCAGCTGTACATGCCGCAAATAATACACAAACATATAATGAAACAGGTAAAGTAGGTTTTGTCGCAGGAAGCACAAGCCCAACAAATCCCACAGATCCAATCGATCCAACAAATCCAATTACACCAGATCCAGATCCAGATCCAATCAAACCTGGTACAGATGGACCTTTATCGATTGATTACATCTCTAATCTTGATTTTGGTGCTGATCATAAGATTTCTGGTTCTACAGAAACTTACTATGCACAACCAATTTCAGCTACAGATAGTAAAGGTGATAAGGTTAAACGTGCTAATTACTTACAAGTAACTGATAACCGTGGTACAAATGGTGGTTGGAAACTTTCAGTAAATCAAGATGCCCAATTTAATGATGGGACTTCTGAGTTGGCTGGTGCGCAATTAAAAATGACCGGTCAAACATTTAATTCTTCAAATATTGGTGACACGACAACAATCCCAACTGCTTTAAATAGTGGTGTTATTACACCAACTGTTGGAAAAGATGTTGAAGTTGTAAGTGCTGCTAAGGGTCAAGGTATGGGTACTTGGACTGATTCATTTGGCACATATGTCGATGGAACAGATACAGATGCTTCAATGAAAGCAATCTCATTAGAAGTACCTGGTAAAACAGCTAAATCAATTGGAACAAGTTACAAAACTAACTTAACATGGACATTAACAGACGCAGGTCTATAAAAAGATTAGAAGTAAGTTAAACCAAAGGGGAAATTAATTATGAAAAAAGCAGCAATTGCAACATCAGCACTTTTAGCAGTTACGTTATTTTCAACATTAGCACCTGCAGCACATGCTGCCGATATTACAAAAGGCACAACAGGTGATGTTAACTTCGTAGCTAATCCAGCTACTGGGGCAGGCGAACTTAAGCTAATCAGTGCACCGAGTGTTGATTTTGGGGATCAAGAAATTAGTGGATCAACAAAAACTTATGAACAAACGTCTTTTGGCGCTAAACCAGAGGATGCTAATATCCAAGTTGATGATAACCGTGGCTCAAATGTCGGTTGGAATTTAACAGTTGCAAATACACAATTTGCCACGGCAACGGGTACGGCACTTGATGGTGCTAAGTTAACCTTAACAAATGGTTCAATTATTAATGGTAATGGGGCAAAGTTTGTGGCTAATCCTGCAGCAACTATGCTTTTAGATGGTTCATCTAAAGCTGTTCCAGCAGTAGATGCAGCTAAAGATAAAGGTATGGGGCCTAACACATTACCTGTTACTAAAGCAACTTTAGAAGTACCTGGTGCAACAAGTAAATTAAATGAAAAATATACATCAACAATTACATGGACATTAAAAGACGCAGCATTATAAAATGCAGAAAGGGATAGGTTAAAACAATGAGCTTGAAAAAAAATATACGACTAGCAGTAGCCATTGTCCCCCTCCTTGCATTTTCGATGATGGTAAATTCAGTAGCCGATGCAGCAGTTGCAACTGATGGAAAAACTGCGATATCATCAGCTAACTTAACATTACTTGAAAAGTCTGGTCCTGTTGATCCGTTAGATCCATCAAAACCAGTGCACCCACTCAATCAAGTTACGCCAACAACTGGAGACTTAAGAATAGATTATATTTCTAGTTTTCATTTTGGGGCACAGGATATCTCGGGGAGTAATAAAACCTACTATGCAACTTTTGATAAAGTAGCTGACATGACTAACCGTCGTGACTCAAGTGGAGTGTGGGACACACAAAACCTAACAGATAAAGATTATTATAATGTACCTAATTACGCCCAGGTCACAAATAATACAACGGGTAATTGGTCATTAGGTGTTAGTAACACTGTTTTTAAAAGTCCTAGCGGGAACGTGCTTAAAGGTGCTGTACTAAATATTAAGAATATCGAAGCACATAGTGAAAATCCAGGTTTAGGGCTAAGCGGGGACTTACCAGGTAACGTTAAACTTACAGGAACTGGTGGTACTCCTGTTTCGGTTGTTAGTACGACAGATGGTAATAGTGATAATCCGTTCGGTACTTGGACACTTGCTATGGGTACTGATAAAGCGGGAACTAACTCTACAGGAAACGATGCAGTGTCGTTATTTGTTCCTGGTACCACTGTGAAAACAAAAGAAGCTTATACATCAACGTTGAAATGGACATTGATAGCGGCTCCATAAAGCTAATTTGAAAAGAAAGAGGATTTTTACATTGAATAAAAAATTTTTTGGAATCATAATGGCGTTTGTGGCAGGATTGGTTTTATTTAGTGGACAAGTTCAAAAAGCGAACGCTGCTGAAATGAACTTTGCCGTTACTGCAAATCTTCCAAGTAATCAAGTTGATAAGCGCCAAACCTATTTTAATTTAAAAATGAAGCCTAATCAGAAACAAGATGTTACTGTCACATTGAAAAATTCGACTAATAAAGCAGTTGTCGTAATGGCTGAGGCAAATACAGCTGTAACCAACGATAACGGTGTGGTTGAATATAGTCATGTGAAACCAAAACTTGATAAAACAATGGTAAATCCTCTATCTTCAATTGTTAAGTCGGATAAAGAAGTGACAATTCCAGCCAAGAAAAGTGTTGTGCATACGTTCCATATCACAATGCCCGCTAAGAAATTTAATGGCGAAATCGATGGTGGATTATACTTCTATGAAAAGATCGACAAAGATAGTGAAAAAAAATCAAAGAGTAACGTTCAAATTAAAAACCGTTATGCATTTGTGATTGGGACAACGTTAACTGAAACAGATGATGTTGTTAAACCTGATATGAAATTACTTAAAATTGAACCAGGTTCAGTTAATTTCCGTAATACATTGAAGGTAAATTTACAAAACCCAACAACAACACCTATTCGTAATTTAAAGGTAGCCGGAAAAGTCTATTCAAGAAATGGGGATGAAGCCTTACATGCTTCAACCACTTCGAATATGACAATGGCTCCCAATACGAATTTTAATTATGGTATTTTTTGGGACAACCAACCCTTTAAACCTGGTAAGTACCGTCTAGAAATGACGGCAACTTCTGGTGTGAATAAGTGGAAATGGACTGAAAACTTCACAATTGATGGCGCAACGGCAGATAAATTGAACGAAAAGGCAGTTGACTTAGAAAAAGATTATACAATGTGGTATATTCTTGCAGGAATCTTCTTACTTCTACTTGTATTATTGATTATTTGGTTCTTAGTTCGTCGTAATAAAAAAGATAAAGAAGAAGCTGTCGCAGAAGCAAAACGACAAATTTTATCAGAATTACAAACTGGTGAAAAAGAAGATAAGTAGTCGAAATGGGTGAGGTATGGTTATGGGGAAAAAAATAACGAGTACTTTAGTAATTGGTCTTTTGGGGTTATCTTTTAGTTTAGGTGCATTCGGTAATACCGCAGAAGCGGCTAGTTATACAAGTGAAATGGGAATTGAATTTGTAGGTAAAATGCCAACAACTTCTCAGGTGACACCAGATCCAGACGGGAGAACACCTGTCTCAAAGAATGTTGCATCGAATCAAAACAGATTACCTCAAACCGGTGAAATAAAAGGATCAGGATTATCAATGATAGGATTTATTCTTTTATCAACCGCAGGATTAATTGGATGGGTTAAATATAACGATTCAAAGCAATCAAAATAAAGAATAGTTAAAATTAAAGTAGGCTACCTTCGTATTTATATGAAGATAGCTTATTTTTTTTGCTTATTATCTAAGTCCAATTTAGTTAAAATTAAAAATATACTAGTGGTTAAATTTGCAAAAGAAAGCGTTAACATGATAAGCTGTGTTTAAGGTATTAATAAAAAAATAAATATAAATATAAGGAGGTATTAGTAATGCTCTAACTAATTTTTTTATGGAGGGCCTGTATCAAATAATTGTTTATAAACCAAAATAGAGGAGATGAATAAAATGAACAAAGTAGAAATGAGTCAGACAAAGAAGAATGTGATTAAAACGGTAGCGGTGGTTGGATTATTGAATTCAGTAATGATTTTAGGGGTAGCTAATAATTCCGTAGATGCTAGTAACCATGAAAAGCAGGTGGCGACAGCTAAAGTAGGTACGAAAGAATTAGGTGTTATTACAAGAGGCTCAATGAAAGTATCTGGAACGGGTGCAAGTGGTCTACACTTACAAGGTAATAATACAGTGACAACAGGTACATTAGATTTTGATTATGAAGGAAAGTCGATTATTTCGGCAGGAATTAATGAATCGACAGACTATGTCTTGTCAGTTCCTTCAGAGTTAGTTCCACTTTTTAACCATGATTCGTTCAATAATTATATAACAGGAAATTTCCAATTTAATAACGGAAGTAAATATACGTATAATAAAAATGATATCCGAGTTGAGGATAATGGTAAAACATTACGAATCAAAAATCCATCTCATTCTTGGATTGCATTTGCCGACTTCAAAGTTCATTTATCTCTTGATATTGGGCAAATGGTAACAGATACAGGTATCAGAGTAGCGGACGCAGAAAATAACTCAAGTTATATATTTAATAGTGGTTTAGTAAAAAATGGTGCGCCAATTGATTGGGACGTGTTGGGTTCATATAATGCTTCTGACACGTTGCCAACATATCACCTAGACCCGGGTTGGGCACTTTTGAAAGAAATTCCAACCGTTGAAACAATTTTTGATACAGATACAACGGTATCAGGTCGTGGTGTTCCAGGTGCTAAAATTGAAGTTAAAGTTGGCGATAAAGTTATAGGGACAGGTATCGTTGATGAAAATGGACTTTACGAAGTTACTATTCCTAAACAACATGAAGATACAACAGTTAGTGTTCGTCAGAATACAGGTGTTGGTTGGAGTGATGTGAAAACTACGGTAGTTAAGCATAAAGATGTTACGATTGCTAAACCAACTGTTGATTCTTATTATCAAAGTGATAAATATTTAACAGGTACTGGAGAAACAGCTGGAAATACAATTATTATTGCTGATGCAAGCGGTAATGAAATTGCTAGAACAGTCGTACAGTCAGATCTTAGTTTCTCTGTACAAATTCCAGAACAAGGAGCCTATACACTTCTTTATATAACTGAAACAAATGGGACAGAAATAAGTCTTGCAACGGTAGTTCCAGTTCGTGAAGGGTAACCAAAATAAACTGTAAATTGGCAAAAGTAATTCATCATTTTTTTTGATGAATTACTTTTGTATTAAAACAAAATCGATAAAGCGGTTACTTCATAAATTAGATAAATATTTTTTAATTAAAAAAATATGTTTACATTTAAATAGATTATAGGTAAACTGGCTATGTCGCAGTAACCAGATAATAAGTTTGCGATTAGGTTACAGCTAAGTTAACGAATAAATCTATTAGGAGGGACTAGGGGGTCACAACTAATCAGCTAGACTAATGAGTTAAATATAGTAATGTTAGGTATAAATAGGCAGCAACTATAGGGGGAGGACTAAACAATGAAAGGGCATAACAGTAATAAAAAAGAACGAATCTCAGCAACGTTAATGACGGGAATTATCTTAGCAGGAGTGATGACAGGTAGCATTGTTAACGTGGTTAACAATGAGGGCCCAGGAACTTCTGTCCAAGCTAAAGAGCTAGATGAAACCGTTAAACCTCAAACAGCATCTTCTGAAAAAACAACCGAAAAAAGTACATCGATAAAAGCAACAAAAGAAGAAATAACAAGCGAAGTAGCAACTAAAGAAGAAGTAACGAAAGCACCAACAAAAAAAGTAGCAACGACTAAAAAAAGTGAGACAGCAGTACCAGCTGCTGGTTATGTTGGTCCATCACAAGGGGCCATTAATACTCAGTGGAGTACTACCGATGTGGCATCAAATTCTAAAAATGAGTATGTGTCACTTACAGGAGGCGGGAAGTTAGTAAATGGTGTTCCAACAAACAACGCGGGAAAAGCAGATGATACAGCGACTCCTGTTTTATATTTTGGTAATGCAGCATTTAATTTCCAACCAAGTGCGCTGACAAATAACGATTCTTACAGTGAACAGGGTAATGCATCTAGTTGGGCATTTACGAAGGTTGGTGCCAGTGGAAGAAATCCTAATCCAAGAAAGTCTTATGGAATTATCATTAATAATGCTATTCCAAAAGATCGTGGATATGGGTATGCAGCAGAAAGTAACACGACGCCTAATACAATTGAAAGTGCTGTAAAACTTGGACCAATTACAGATTACCATCTTTATAAAAATAATGATGGTACTGGATTCAAAGCTACAATGTACGATGTAACATATAAGGTGAGCTATACATTTGAAGAAATGTATGATGCAGCAGGTGGTATATATAGTTATTTCAGTATCACAAATAATGATACTGCAACTCGAGCTATTGGTGCAGCTCAGGGGGTCGATACTTTGGTTGATAAGGATGACGTCCCTGTAAAAAGTTTGGGACCTAACAATGGATTTAAAATGGTAAGTGATAAACATACCTTGAATTACAGATTGAAGGATCCCGGTAATAATACTAGCTTGGGTGGTTGGACTAATTATTCAGCTGGGAAAGCTACCGGTACTGGTATATTAGATATATCAAATATAAGTAGTTATTTCAAAGGTGGAGCTGTAGGAACTGGAATGGAGACATCAGTGCTTGATAAAATTATAGCTATCAACGACATTAGTCAGCCAGATACTCCGTTTAAGGGAGATAGTGCTTTTGTAATAAAAGCTAATCCTAAAACGTTAGCCCCAGGAGAAACATTAACGACAGGTTCTTACTTAACTTATAAAGAAACGACACCAAGTATTCCACCTGTTGCAACTGTAACACCATCAACAATTAATGCTTATGCGGATCAAACAGATTCATTTAAAATTGTAGGTAAAGTTTCAGATGAAGATAGTACAAAGGGATACATTCAAATTAAGTATCCAGATGGGTCAATATCATCGCCAGCAGAGAATACTTATGAAACAACAAAAGATGGTGTCGATTATTCTGCAAAGATTGACCCTACAAAATTAAAAGTAGGTGCAAATAAAGTTATAGTAACTGCGATTGATGCTGGAGGTACCGAACAATTAAAACCAGTTACCGTAACTGTCAACTTATTCAAGTTGGGTGCAACTGCTATTCCACAAAAAATTGATGTTGGCGGAACCGTTACAATAGATGAAACAAAATTAATCAAAGATTTAACAATTATGAATACTAATAAACATACATTAGAAATTGATCCTACAAATCCATCAAATAAACCACTTGATAACACAAAAGTTGGTTTCTATATACAAGATATGATTTTGACGGATACGGATGTGACACCTAATGAAACTGCTAAAGTTGCCGTTCCTGTCAATGTAATAGATGGTGATACCGTCGTTGATGGTGATTCTGTAGTTTACGCTAAGGATTTTAGTACGGACAGTAAATCTATCTCGGGATTAACAGAGACTAAATTAAATGAGTTCATATTAACAGAGAGTTCGGCTAAAGGTTGGATACTATCAACTGGTGCTGATTCTAAAGTTACAGTTAAATCAACGACACTTACACCAACTTCTAGTGCTGGTGACTATGAAGCAGTTATTGTAAATGCTCAGGGTGTTGAAAAAACGATTAAGATCACAGTTGCAGGTGGTGGTTTAGCAATTACTGCAGCCTCTGATGAAATGACTTTTGGTTCAAAAGATGGGGTAATGTTGCCTTACAGTGGAGAAAATTTCAATCTTCAACGTACTGCTGAAAATACTGTATCAATTTCTAATCTAGGCAAAACAGCTTGGACATTGAAGGCTAGCGTTTCAAAACCTTTAACAGATGGATCTAACACATTGAAAGGTGTTTTGAAATATATAGATGCAACTGGAACTGCACAAGATTTAGATACTGGTAGTACAGAGGTTGGTTCAGGTCAGACAGAAGAAACTAAAGATGTCACTTGGGCAGCCGATAAAGGTGTTGTTGCTGAACTTAATGGAAGCAACATGTCACTTAAAGCAGGTAAGTATGCAGGGGAAATAACATGGACACTAACGGATGCGCCTTAATCCTAATCCTTGCTTAATTAACGTTAATCATTAGCATTTTGCTAATATTATAAAAACATCAAAATCTGACGAGGGGAGTAGATACGATGATAAAAAGAAAGTTAATTTTGGGAGTTCTTTTAGGTAGTATGGTACCGGCTGGTTTTACCGTAACGCAAGCTTTGGCAAGCGAAACAGTGAATTATCAGTCGCATGCAACTATTGAATTCGTGAAAAATACTGACGGTACACCGCCAGTTGATCCAACAAATCCAACTGATCCGTTAAAACCGGTTAAACCAGTTAATCCTGGAACAGATGGACCATTATCAATTGATTACGTTTCGAACTTACAATTTAGTCAACAACAAATTTCTGGTAAAGACAGTGTTTATTATGCACAACTTGACCAGTTAGTTGATAAAAACGGTAAGGTTGGGGAATATCCAAACTATGTTCAAGTAACGGATAATCGTGGTTCAAACGCAGGCTGGAAACTAACTGTTGCACAGACCAATCCATTTATGAATGGTAAAAATAAATTAGATGGAACGATTATTACGTTAATGAATGGAACAACTAACGGAAGTAGTAATATGAGTCAGCCGACAGCTAGTCAAGCAGCCATCAATCCAGATGGCAAAGCAGTTACTGTGATGACAGCCAAGGTCGACAAAGGTATGGGAACATGGACAGACCGTTTTGGTAAAGATAATACAGCTGCCAAACAAAGTGTGTCATTACTTGTTCCAGCTGAATCAAACAAAGTAGCAGGGGCTTATAAGTCTGAATTAACATGGACTTTGACAGATGCTAACTTATAAAAAAGGTTATATAAAGGGGAAATAAATGATGAAAAATTCAAGTAAATTATTATTAAGTACATTATTAGGCGTAGGTGTGACAGGTGCCATTATGACAACTGCTCATGCATCTGAAACACAAACATATACATCACACGGTAAAATTGAATTGACTAAAAATGATGGTACAACAGATCCTGGTATTACGGATCCAACAGATCCTGGACATACTATTGATCCAACAGATCCTACAAACCCAACAGATCCAGGTACTGGTGGCCCATTATCAATCGATTATGTTTCTAACTTTAACTTTGGTGCTCAAAAGATGTCAGGTAACAACGAAACATATGACTCTCAATTAGTGACAGTTAAAGATGCATCCGGAGCTGATAAAGATCTTGCAAACTTCCTACAAGTTTCAGATAACCGTGGAACAGTAGCAGGTTGGAAACTTACTGTTCAACAAGCAAAAGCATTTACAAGTGAAACAACAAAATCAGAATTAGATGGGACAACAATTACGTTATCTAATCCTGAAGCAACTAATGCTGATAATAACGCATCAAAACCAAAACCAACATTAACAAATAGCGTTGACATTTCAGCTACATCAGGGGACAAAGTTGTTATGCAAGCAAAAGATGGCGCAGGTTCTGGTACATGGTCTGAATCCTTTGGTAACGCAACAACAGATGCTGCTAAAGCCAAAGCTTCTGTTAAATTAGCTATCCCTGGTGATAGTAAAAAAGTTGCAGAAAAATACACATCAGATATTACATGGACACTTACAGACGCTAACTTATAAAATCTAAATTAGTCAATAAAAAATAAAAATGGTTATTAATTAAAAGGGGAAATAAATTATGAAAACAACTAAAATCGTTACAAGCGCAATTATTTTATCAACATTAGGTTTAGCTGCAGCACCTGCAGTACATGCTGCAGATTATACATCAACAGGTAAGGTTGGATTTATGGAAAATACAGATCCAACAACACCCGTTGATCCAACGGATCCAACAGGCCCAGTAGGCCCAACGGATCCAACAGACCCAGATAATCCTCAACCAGGAACACCTGGCCCATTATCAATTGATTACGTTTCTAACTTTGATTTTGGTTCAAAAAATAAGGTTTCTGGAGACGATACAACTTACTACGCTGCACCTGTTAAATTAGCTGATAAAGATGGTAAAGAAGTTACAAGAGCTAACTACCTACAAGTAACAGATAAACGTGGATCAAATAAAGGCTGGAAATTGTCAGTTAAACAAGTAAAACAATTTAACGATAGTAAGACTGATTTAGATGGCGCACAGCTAAGTATGGGAACACAAACTTTAAATTCTAAAAATATTGGCGGAACAACAGATCCAGCTATAGCTAAAGCTACAATTACAACATCAATTGGTGCTGACGTTGCTGTCTTAGATGCTGGTAAGGATCAAGGTATGGGGACTTGGACAGATTCATTTGGTGTCTACGATGCTGATGCTACAAAAGATACAGCAAGTAAAGCTGTCTCATTGAAAGTACCTGGTAATTCAGCTAAAACGGTCGGTTCATCATATACAACAGATTTAACATGGACATTAACAGACGCTGGTTTATAAAATTAAGTCATATCACTTTCTAATAGGCTACAAAAAAATAGGGAATTAAAAAAAGGGGAAATTAAAATGAAAACAACTAAAATCGTAACAAGCGCAATCGTATTAACAACATTAGGTTTAATTGCAGCACCAGCTGTAAATGCAGCAACAGTAGGATCACTTCCAACAAAAGGTAGCGTTGGTTTTACAGATAATACAGATCCAACAGGTCCAGTTGATCCAACAGATCCAACAGATCCAGTTGACCCAACAGACCCTCCAATTAACCCAGGAACAAATGGTCCATTATCATTAGATTATGTTTCAAACTTTGATTTTGGTTCAAAAAATAAAGTTTCTGGTAGTGATACAACTTACTACGCAGCTCCTGTTGAAATAACAGATTCTAAAGGAACAGCAAAAGAAGTAGCTAACTACTTACAAGTAACAGATAACCGTGGATCAAATGCTGGTTGGACAGTTAATGTTAAGCAAGAAGGCGCATTTACTGACGGTACAAAAGAATTAACTGGTGCTCAATTGAGTATGAAAGATCAAACATTTAATTCAACAAATATGGATGCGACAACAACACCATCAATAATTGGTGATAAAGATAATAATAGTGTCGTTGCTCCTACAGTTGGTAGCGATGTTAAGGTTGTTACTGCTACAGACGGTCAAGGAATGGGAACATGGACTGATTCATTTGGTAAAGATGCTAAAGCTAAAGCCGTTTCATTAACAGTACCTGGTAAAACAGCTAAAAATCTTGGAACAATATATACAACAGATTTAACATGGACATTAACAGACGCAAACTTATAAAAATTGGGTTAACAAAAGGGGAAATAAATTATGAAGAAAACAGCAATTGCAACAGCAGCACTTTTAACCGTTACTTTGTTTTCAACAGTAGCACCAGCAGTACATGCTGCTGATGTAACATTACCTTCATCAGGTGATGTCAACTTTGTAGCTGATCCTGCTACTGGAGCTGGAGAAATTAAATTGACAAAGGCACCAAGTGTTGATTTTGGAGATCAAAAAATTAGTGGATCAGATGCAAAATATGATGCAGCTACTATTACAGATTCTATCGTTGTTGATGACAACCGTGGTTCAAATGAAGGTTGGAAATTAACAGTTGCCAACACACAGTTTACCGGCTCAAAAGAATTAGCTGGGGCTAAGTTAACATTGACGCCTGGAACTGTTTCTAATAATAATGGGGCAAGTTATAATGCTACCCAACCAACAGCGGATATGGTTTTAGACGGATCTAGTCAAAGTGTTGCAGTAGTAGATGCAGCTAAAGACATGGGTATGGGTACTAACACGTTACCTGTTACTAAGGCAACCTTAGACGTACCTGGTGCATCAACTAAATTAAAAGAAAAATATACATCAGTAATTACATGGACGTTAAACGACGCACCATTATAGGATGCAGAAAGGGATAGGTTAAAACAATGAGCTTGAAAAAAAACTTACGACTAGTAGTAGCCATTGTCCCCCTCCTTGCAATTTCAATAATGGGAAATTCAGTGGCTGATGCAGCAGTAGCGCCTGATGGAAAAACTGCAACCACAGCGGCTAACTTAACATTACTTGCAAAGTCTGGTCCAGTTGATCCATTAGATCCGACAAAACCAGTACAACCAATTAATCCAGTTACGCCAACTACTGGTGACCTGAGGATAGATTATATTTCTGATTTACATTTTGGTACTCAGAAAATTTCAGGAAATAAAAAATCTTATTATGCTGCTTTTGATAAAGTAGCTGATTTAACAGGACATCGTGATGAAGCTACAGGTGAGTGGGTTATAGATAAGCTCACGGATGCAGATTATAGGGATGTACCTAATTACGTTCAGGTTACAAATAATACGACAGGAAACTGGTCGTTGACGGTTAGTAACACATCATTTAAAAGTGGTGCTAATGAACTTAAGGGTACTGTGCTTACAATAAAAAATGTAGCATCGAAAACAGATAACGGAGATCCTGATGCCGGTTTATTTACCGATAGTATATTATTAAAAGGTGACGGTGCATCATATCAAGTAGTAGATCCAACTGCCAATACTAATCCCACAGGGACCTGGACAATAGCAATGGGTGATGCAACAACAGGTAATAAATCAGCGAGATTGGATGTGCCTGGCCCGGCTGAAAAAGTAGCTGGTGAAACATATACGTCGACATTAAACTGGACATTGACGGCGGCTCCATAAAGTTAATTTGAGAAGAAAGAGGATTTTTACATTGAATAAAAAATTTTTTGGAATCATTATGGCGTTTGTGGCAGGATTAGTTATATTTAGTGGACAAGTTCAAAAAGCGAATGCTGCTGAAATGAACTTTGCTGTTACTGCAAATATTCCAAACAACCAAATTGATAAGCGCCAAACGTATTTTAATTTAAAAATGAAACCGAACCAAAAGCAAGACATTACTGTCACATTAAAAAATTCGACTAACAAAGATGTTACTGTAATGGCTGAAGCAAATACAGCGATTACAAATGATAACGGAGTGGTTGAATACAGTCACGTGAAACCAAAACTTGATAAAACAATGGTAAACCCTCTATCTTCAATCATTAAGTCAGATAAAGAAGTGACAGTACCGGCTAAGAAAAGCATTGAGCATACATTCCATATCACAATGCCCGCTAAGAAATTCAATGGCGAAATTGACGGTGGCTTGTACTTCTATGAAAAAATTAACAAAGATAGTGAAAAAAAATCAAAGAGTAACGTTCAAATTAAAAACCGTTATGCCTTTGTTATTGGGACAACGTTAACTGAAACTGACGATGTTGTTAAGCCTGATATGAAATTACTTAAGATTGAGCCCGGATCAGTTAATTTCCGTAATACATTGAAGGTAAACTTACAAGATCCAACAACAACACCAATCCGTAACCTGAAAGTTGATGGAAAAGTCTATTCAAGAAATGGTGATAAAGCACTACATGCTTCAACCACTTCGAATATGACAATGGCTCCAAATACAAACTTTAATTATGGCATTTTCTGGGATAACCAACCCTTTAAGCCTGGTAAGTACCGTTTAGAAATGACGGCGACTTCTGGGGTACATAAGTGGAAATGGACAGAATATTTCACAATTGATGGCGCAACGGCAGATAAATTGAACGAAAAAGCGGTTGACTTAGAAAAAGATTACACAATGTGGTATATCCTTGCAGGAATCTTCTTGCTATTACTTCTATTGTTGCTCATCTGGTTCTTAGTTCGTCGTCGTAACAAAAAAGATAAAGAAGAAGCTGTCGCAGAAGCAAAACGACAAATTCTAGAAGAATTACAAACTGATAAAAAAGAAGATAAGTAGTCAAAATAGACGAGGTATGGTTATGAGAAAAAAACTAATGAGTGTTTTAATAATTAGTCTTTTGGGGTTATCTTTTAGTTTAGGTGCATTCGGTAATACTGCAGAAGCGGCTAGTTATACTAGTGAGGTTGGAATCGAATTCGTTGGTAAAATGCCAGAGAAAACGAAACCAACCACACCGACAACAAGACCAACAACAACGTCCCCCACGACGCCAACAACTTCACAGGTAACACCGGATGGGAAAACACCTGTCTTAAAAAATGCAGCAAAAGGTCAAACCAGTTTACCTCAGACTAGTGAAATGAAAGAATCAGGACTATCAATGATGGGCCTTGTTCTGTTGCTAGCTATGGGATTAGTTGGCTGGTTTAAAAGAAATTATGCAAAATAATTAAAATTTAATAGTTTAACTAAAAAGAGTTTTTCCTCGTAAAAATACGAGGAAAAACTCTTTTTTTATTGCGATATTTATTAAAGGTTCTATTACAACTGTTGTTGATAAATATATTACAGAGCCCTTAATTTAAGAGGTTGGGTTTTTGCTTAAATATTAAATTAGATTAACGTTATGGTTAAATCACTTTGAAGTAATGTTGAAATTATGATAGCATAAAAATGTTGTTAATGAAAAAATAGATTAAAGTAATAGCATTTAAGGGTAGTTTTATCCCACAGTATATTCACAAAATATTAAAAGGGGATAGTATGGGAAAAATATATATAGAAATATTAGCGACTATCGGGATACAAATAATACCCTTTATATTTATCATAGATGGATATATCCATAGAAATGGTATTGGCTTAAATAATGGTGATGGGTTACTTGTTTTAGGTGTTTTATTATTATTTGGAATGGGTATTATATATACTATTACGTATTTATTAGATGTAATGATTAAAAGGCATAATAAGTACTTAGTACCTAAATTTAAATACTTATTATTAATGTATTGGGTATTTCTAGATGTTATTATAGTAATTTATTTAAGTTTTAGAAATTTCTTTTAGAGTAGGAAAATCAAATTTTTCATCAACATTCGGGAAAAGGTAAATATGTTGAGGTATATAAAATAAAGGAATAGCCATATTATGCTGCGGGTTCATTTAACCCTATTTATATTCATAAAATAACATCATATTAAGGAGCTAAAAATGTTGAAACTTTTAAAAAATTCCAAAGTATTACATTCATTTTTTAATATTATATTTATTATAGAAACTTTTAGTTTATTTCTTGATACTGCATTTTCATTAGGCGGAATGGGAAGTCAACATATAGATCTATTCCTTTCAGTATCAAGTATAATCGTTCTTTTACAATTTTTTATGCTGATTGTCCAATTTAATTATTTCGATAAAATAATAATAGTAATCCTTTCAATGTTTAATATTGTATTAAACGCAATTATGTTGATCATTGAGATTAATAATGATTGTTATCTTCCTACATTAGAATCCTTCCTGGTAGCTATTTTGATTTCACTGTTCTTTATATGTAAATACTATAAATCAGGAGAAACTAAATGATTAGAAAAGTAATCAATTCAAAAATAATAGCAATCAGTTTAAATATAATATTAATGATTCTTGCAATTATAATGATTGTTCATGCTCTTTCAGGTAAATTCTATAGTGAAGATGTATTCATGTTATTAGTAGGGAACATTGAGATAATTATGATTTTATTACAGAATAAATTATGTAAATATCGTGGTATTATAATACTATCAATTTTTAATGTGATTTTAAATGTAACTCTATCAAATTTGGTTTATACAGACCCGTTAGTTTGGGCTTGTTACATTGGGTCAATTATTTCTATCTTCTTTATGATTAAATTCCCAAAAATGACTTCGTATTAAAATGGGTGATTACGGTAAAAAGAGCTAAACAGAAAATCCTATCTCTTAATTGAGGTAGGATTTATTTTTTATGAAACGTAATGGTAACGATTACAATCCAACTATATTAACGATTTTAATTTATTATTGATTGAACTAATTTTTTTCTACTATGTTGCTTATTATATTTTGTAGTGTGGTAAGAACGCCATGGCTATCTTAAGAAACATGATATATAATTAATGTAAGCGAAAACAAAAAACCTTATATCAACATATAAGGTTTTTCAAAAGAAAATATTTTAATTTTAACGATGCGCCATGAGGGAGTCGAACCCTCAGCTCAAGAACCGGAATCTTACGTGCTATCCATTACACCAACGGCGCAGTATAGTTAATAGTTTAGCTGAATTACGTAAAAAAAACAAGTAACGAAAGCGGAGGTTGAGAAATAATGGCTATTGAACAGAAATTTAAGCAACAACAAACGCAAATTCAAAAACTGGCAATGACACCAGAGCTCCAACAATCAATTAAAATGTTGCAATATAATATAGAAGATTTACAAGAATTTGTCACTGAAAAAATGATGGAAAACCCTTTGATTGAAGCTGTTGACGACAATCAGAGAATCCAAGCAGGGGAGTCTCGTTATAAAGTTAATCTAACAACAAATGGTGATACTGATTATATGAATTCAGTCAGTGATGATGAATCACAATCTTTATTGGATTATTTATTGGAACAAATTTATCTAACGATGCGTCAAACACCGCTTAGAAAGGTTGTTCTTTACTTAGTAGATTATATTGAACAGACGGGCTATTTTAATGCTAATTTGGATGATTTAGCAGAAGAATCAGGAATACCACCCATTATGTTATTAGATGCGTTAACCTTGATTCAACGCTTAGATCCGCCCGGTGTTGGTGCACGTAATTTACAAGAAAGTTTAATGTTACAGATTGATTCTGACGATTTAGCGCCTGAATTGGCATATACAGTCATAAAAGATGATTTTGATAACTTTGTCGATCGTAAATGGTCGGACATAGCAAAAAAATATCGTGTTAATCTTTCAGAAATTCAAGAAATATCAGATTTTGTTCGCACATTATCACCTAATCCAGGTGCAGGATTTGGGACAACTAGAATTGGTAAAATCTATCCAGATTTAGTTTTGAAAAAAAGTAATAATGAATTAACATTATTCAAAGTTCGCGGTGCACAGCCTGAAGTTGTTTTTCAACAAAAATATTTTGATGATATGTCAAAAGACCAAGATCCTGAAGTAATCAAATATTTAACTGAAAAGAAACGGGAATATGAATGGCTAGTTCATGGCTTGAAACAACGAGGCGATACCATTTTAAAAGTAGGACAATATATTTTGAAATATCAGGCTGACTTCTTCACTGATAAAACCAAACCAATTAAGCCATTACTTTTACGGGAAGTTGCAGCCGCTTTAGGTGTTCACGAATCAACAATTAGTCGAACCGTTAATGATAAGTACATTGAAACAGAATCTGGTGTTTATGAAATAAAATCATTCTTTGGACAAATCGCAAATAAGAACAAAAAGAATGCTGAAGAGCTATCTTCAAAAACGATTATGACAACTATGCAGACTTTGATTGAATCTGAAGATAAAACGAAACCTTTCTCTGATCAAAAAATAGTTTTACAATTAATGAAACAAAACATCGATATTTCGAGACGAACAGTTGCAAAATATCGTGAAAACCTGAACATTCCATCGTCATCAGCAAGAAAACGCTACAAGGATTAGGAACAATTATGACCTTATCTCATATATCAAACGTCAATTGCTGACATGGCAGATAGTCGTTTGAAGTGCTTGCAAAGTATGAAACAACCTGATATAATTTGTCTTGTAATAAAGGTATGAAGACACTTTGATTAATGCAGAATGTTATCGTGCTTTGTTTTTTTAGAATTAATGGGTCATAATGCGACACTGTGGGACAAATAATGCCCCATAAGAGAGCAGGTGCAGTATGCATCATGAATTAGAGTGGATCGAAGCAATTGCACCAGACATGATTAAAGTTTTAAAACAAAGATATTTTGTTTTAAGACAGATTGAATGGATGATGCCTGTTGGTCGCAGAATGTTGGCAGCAACTTTAAATCTAAGCGAACGCGTTATGAGAACCGAAACAGATTTTCTGCGTAAGCAAGAACTTATCGTCGTTGGTAAGTCAGGAATGACGCTAACGGATAGAGGTATATCAGTACTACATGGCCTTGAAAAAGTGATGGATAATTTAGTTGGTGTTCGACAGGATGAACAAGAGTTGAGTCGAATTTTAGGCATTGAACATTGTTTGATTGTATCAGGCGATTCCGATGAACAACCTAAAGTTTTAGAGTCAATGGGTAAGAGTCTAGCTGCTAAGTTAGCACTCTTATTGCCAGAAGGTAAAAATTTAATTGCGGTAATGGGTGGCACAACGATGGCTCAAGTAGCTGATCAGTTGACAACACGTCTTTCAATTAAGCGCGATTTAACTTTTTTACCAGCCAGAGGTGGTGTTGGTGAATCAGTAGATATACAAGCCAACTCGATTAGTGGTAAGATGGCATTACACACAGGCGGCAAACATAGAGCCTTGTATGTACCTGAACAACTAAGTGAGAAAACGTACGAGCCTCTTCTTGAAGAACCGAGCATTCAAGAAGTTTTGAACTTAATCAAGGAAAGCAATGCTGTAATTCACAGTATTGGAGAAGCAATGCATATGGCTAAGCGTCGTGACATGTCTAGTGGTATAATAGACATGTTGAAAGAGGACAAAGCTGTAGGTGAGGCATTCGGATATTTCTTTGATGCTCAAGGCAAGGTCGTTTATAGGATTCCTCGTATCGGTTTACAAATAGAGGATCTCACGCACATAAAATGTATTTTCGCAGTTGCAGGTGGCCATTCTAAGGCCGAAGCAATTGTGGCATACATGAAACTTGCACCTAAACAGACGTGGTTAATCACGGATGAGGGTGCCGCAAACTCGATTTTAAAAAAGTAGTGTGCAAACACGCTTTTTAAAATAAATAAATCTTCATTTCCTAAAGGAGGAAATTTAAGTATGTCAGTAAAAGTTGGTATTAACGGTTTTGGCCGTATTGGTCGTTTAGCTTTCCGTCGTATTGCTGAAGTTTCAGATAACATCGAAGTTGTAGCAATCAACGATTTAACTTCTCCATCAATGTTGGCTCATTTATTAAAATATGATACAGCCCATGGTAACTTCGACGCAGAAGTTAGCGCAACAGATAATGGTATTGTTGTTAATGGTAAGGAAATTCCTGTATATGCAGAAGCAGATGCATCAAATATTCCTTGGGTTAAAAACAATAATGTTGATATCGTATTAGAATCAACTGGTTTTTACGCATCAGAAGAAAAAGCTTCAGCTCATATTAAAGCTGGCGCAAAACGTGTATTAATCTCAGCTCCTGCTGGTAAAATGCCTACAATCGTTTACGGTGTAAATGATGACATTTTAACTTCAGATACTAAGATTGCTTCTGCTGGTTCATGTACTACTAACTGTTTAGCACCACTTGCTGGCGCTGTTAACGATGCTTTCGGTATCGAAGTTGGTACAATGACAACAGTTCATGCTTACACAGCTACACAAAAATTACAAGATGGTCCTGACCGTGGTGGAAACTTACGTGCTGCACGCGCTGCTGCAGGTAACACAATTCCTCATTCTACTGGTGCTGCTAAAGCTATCGGTATGGTAATCCCTGATCTTGTTGGTAAATTGAATGGCCATGCACAACGTGTCCCAGTTATTACTGGTTCATTGACAGAATTGGTTACAATCTTGAAATCAAAAGATCTTACAGTTGATGAAGTAAATGCTGCTATTAAAGCAAGAACTGAAAACAACGAATCATTTGGTTACAATGCTGACGAAATCGTTTCATCAGATATCATTGGTACAAGTTTTGGTTCAATCTTTGACCCAACACAAACTGAAGTAACTGGTACTGGCGCTAACCAATTGGTTAAAACTGTTGCTTGGTACGATAACGAATCTGGCTTTACAGCACAAATGATTCGTACATTAGAAAAATTTGCTAGCTTAGAAGCATAATCTAGTTAAACTTTTTTAAAACCGCATATAACTATGCTTAGGCGGAGGGACGCAATACTCCCTCTGCCTTTTTATTTAATCAAAATTACACAGGAGGCTATTATAATGGCTAAATTAATCGTTTCAGATTTAGATGTAAATGACAAAAAAGTTTTAATTCGTGTCGATTTTAATGTTCCTATTAAAAACGGTGTGATTGGTAATGATAACCGTATCGTTGCTGCATTACCAACTATCAAATATGTAACTGAAAATGGTGGTAAAGCCATTCTTCTTTCTCATCTTGGTCGTATTAAGACTGAAGAAGACAAAAAAGAATTATCATTACGTCCAGTTGCAGAACGTTTATCTAACTTATTAAACAAACCTGTTACTTTTGTTCCTGCTACACGTGGTCCTCAATTAGAAGACGCAATTGCAGCAATGAAAGACGGCGATGTTTTAGTAATGGAAAACACACGTTTTGAAGATTTAGATGGTAAAAAAGAAAGCAAAAACGATCCTGAATTAGGTAAATACTGGGCTTCACTTGGCGACTTGTTTGTCAATGATGCTTTCGGTACAGCTCATCGTGCACATGCTTCTAACGTTGGAATCTCAAGCAACATGGAACAAGCTGCTGCTGGATTCTTAATGGAAAAAGAAATCAAATTCTTAGGTGAAGCTGTTGACGAACCAAAACGTCCATTTGTTGCTATCTTAGGTGGCGCAAAAGTTTCAGATAAGATTGGTGTTATTTCTCATTTACTTAAAAAAGCTGACAAAGTTATCGTTGGTGGTGGTATGACTTATACTTTCTACGCTGCTAAAGGTATGAAGATTGGTTCATCATTAGTTGAAACAGACAAAATTGATTTAGCTAAACAAATCATTGAAGAAGCTGGCGACAAATTAGTATTACCAGTTGATTCAATCGTTGCTGAAAAATTTGATAACGATGTTGAACACAAAACTGTTGATGGTGACATTCCTGACGGTTACATGGCATTGGATATCGGACCTAAATCTGTTGCAGAATTTAAAGATGTTTTAAAAGATGCTAAAACAGTTGTATGGAACGGACCAATGGGTGTATTCGAAATGAGCAACTATGCTAACGGAACACTTGAAATCGGTAAATTCTTGGGTACTTTATCAGAAGCTACAACAATCGTTGGTGGTGGTGATTCAACTGCTGCTGTTCAACAATTAGGTGTTGCTGATCAATTAACTCATATTTCTACTGGTGGTGGCGCTTCACTTGAATACCTTGAAGGTAAAACTTTACCAGGTATTGCTGCTATTACAACAAAATAATTTTTAATTAAATTGTCGTAAGAAACCGTCTATTAACGAAAGGAAGTTATTATTTTGCGTAAACCAATTATTGCTGGTAACTGGAAAATGAACAAAGGCCCTAAAGAAACTGCTGAATTCGTAGCAGGTCTTAAAGGTAAATTACCAAAGTTTGACGATGTTGAATCTGTTATTGCTGCTCCTGCAGTAGATTTACAAACATTACTTGATGCTGCTAAAGGTACTGACTTAAAAGTTGCTGCTGAAAATGCATACTTTGAAGATGAAGGTGCTTTTACTGGTGAAACTTCACCAAAAGTTCTTTCTGAAATGGGTGTTGACTATGTTGTTATTGGTCATTCAGAACGTCGCGAATACTTCGGCGAAAATGATGACGATATTAACAAAAAAGCACATGCTGTTTTCAATAATGGTATGGTTCCTATTATCTGCTGTGGTGAAACGTTAGAACAACGTCAAGCCGGCGAAGCAGAATCATGGGTTGCTGGACAAGTTTCTGCTGCATTAAGAGGCTTATCTGTTGAACAAGTTAATCTTGCAGTTATTGCATACGAACCAATCTGGGCTATCGGTACTGGTGAAACAGCTACTTCTGACCAAGCACAAGAAATCTGTGCAGTAATTCGTAAAACAGTTGCTGATTTGTATGACCAAACAGTTGCTGATAAAGTTCGTATCCAATACGGTGGTTCAGTTAAACCTGGTAACGTCGTAGAATTAATGGGTAAAGACGATATTGATGGTGGTTTAGTTGGTGGCGCAAGTATGGAAACTGCTTCATACTTAGACCTTGTTAACTTCAAAGCATAATTCGTATTTTAGCTGTTAAAAAGATTGAAAATGAATCAATAAACTATTAAAATAATGGTAAGGGTGTTATTGTATCCCCGCCAAAAAACGTTTTTAAAGGAGAGTACAAATTTATGTCAATGATTACAGATATTTATGCACGCGAAGTTCTAGATTCACGCGGTAACCCAACTGTTGAAGTTGAAGTTTACACAGAAGACGGCGCAATGGGCCGCGGAATTGTTCCTTCAGGTGCTTCAACTGGTGAACATGAAGCCGTTGAATTACGTGATGGCGACAAATCTCGTTACATGGGCTTAGGCGTTACTAAAGCTGTTGACAACGTAAACAACATTATCGTTAAAGAAATTGTTGGATATGATGTTACTGATCAAGTTGGTATTGATAAAGCTATGATCGCATTAGATGGTACACCAAACAAAGGTAAATTGGGCGCTAACGCTATTTTAGGTGTTTCAATTGCTGCTGCTCGTGCTGCTGCTGATGAATTAGAAGTTCCTTTATACAGTTACTTAGGCGGATTTAACGCACATGTCCTTCCAACTCCTATGATGAACGTTATCAATGGTGGATCACATGCTAACAACAGTGTTGATTTCCAAGAATTCATGATCATGCCTGTTGGCGCACCTTCTATCAAAGAAGCTGTACGTATGGGTTCAGAAACATTCCATAACTTACAAAAGATTTTAGCTGAAAAAGGCTACTCTACTGCTGTTGGTGATGAAGGTGGTTTCGCTCCTGATCTTAAGAACAATGAAGAACCATTTGAAATCTTAATCGAAGCAATCGAACGTGCCGGTTACAAACCTGGTAAAGATATTGCTATCGCATTTGATGCTGCTTCATCAGAATTCTACAATGCTGAAACTGGCAAATATAGATTACAATATGAAGGCGAAAATGGCCAAGATTATACTTCTGAAGAAATGGTTGAATTCCTTGAAGCAATCGTTGACAAATACCCAGTTATCTCAATTGAAGATGGCTTGGATGAAAACGATTGGGAAGGCTGGAAGATGATGACAGCTAAATTGGGCAACAAAGTTCAATTAGTTGGGGATGATTTATTTGTTACAAACACTGACTACCTTAAAAAAGGTATCGAAATGGGCGTTTCAAACTCAATCCTTATCAAAGTTAACCAAATCGGTACACTTACAGAAACAATGGAAGCTATCGAAATGGCTAAAGAAGCTGGTTATACAGCTATCGTTTCTCATCGTTCAGGTGAAACTGAAGATACAACTATCGCTGACTTAGTTGTTGCAACTAATGCTGGCCAAATCAAGACTGGTTCATTGAGCCGTGTTGATCGTATCGCTAAGTACAACCAATTAATGAGAATTGAAGATAACTTAGAAGAAACATCAGAATACAAAGGTATCCACTCATTCTACAACTTGAGTTCAGATGCTCGCGATACAATCGTTAACAAATAATTCTTTATGAATTAAGCGTTTCTGATTGAAAGAAGGTCCTACCTAATTTGATTTTAGGTGGGACCTTTTTTGTATTATAATAGGACGCACTATATTGAAAGGTAAAACTTATTGTTGTATAATTTAGATGTTGGAAATTATAGTTAGGAATGTGAGCGTGTATGAAAAAATCAGAGCGTATTACAATACAAGATGATCTAACATCAAAAGTTTATGATCTTATTTTAAACGAAGAAACGACAAATGAGGAACGTCTCTTATTAGTTGATTTTAAAAATAAAGTTGAGCGTGGGCAGTACTTCGAGAAGGCAGTCGCTGATTTAGCGGAGTCGTTGCGCTTATTGGCTGTAAGTAATTTAAAAAATAAAATAAAGTTAAGTGCTGACGTTGGTCGATTTTATATGGAAATTTCGACAACCGGTTTATTTAAAAAAAATTTAGGCTGGGGACTTATAGCTATGAGTATGATTTATCATCCTTAAGTGATCATTAGATTATGCTAGTTTTTAAGAAGAGTTATTCAATAGTTGAATAATTCTTTTTTTGTTACTAATGAGTTCAGCAAATAATTGGATTTTAGCATATACTAATAGAATGAAGAGGTGTGTATGGTTTTATGACAAAACAAGGTATCAAAGAGCGATTGAATTTAACTAATCTCATATTTATTTTAAGAGGGCTATTAATTGGGCTCGTTACAGGTATCGTTGTAAGTCTATTTAGGTTAGCTATTATTTATGTGCTTAAAGTCTTTATCTATTTTTACCAGGCAATTAATCAGAATATGTGGTTACTGTTTCCAATGATTCTTTTGAGTCTAGCTATGGTACTAGGTATTGGAACACTAATGAAGCAAGAGCCAAATATTATGGGATCCGGTATTCCGCAAGTAGAGGGCCAGCTTGCTGGTAATCTTGAAATGCGTTGGTGGTCAGTTTTATGGCGAAAATTTATCGGTGGTGTTTTAGGCATTGGATCAGGGCTATTCCTCGGCCGTGAAGGCCCATCTATTCAACTAGGTGCAGCAGTCGGACAAGGATTCGCAGAGATGACTAAACATACTGAATCGGAACGCCGCATTCTGATTGCAGGTGGTGGCGCTGCAGGTCTATCCGCAGCTTTTAATGCACCAATTGCGAGTACGCTTTTTATATTAGAGGAAGTGTATCATAATTTTTCACCGTTGATTTGGACAACAGCATTAGCTAGTTCAATTTCAGCCAATTATATTTCATTGCATTTTTTCGGTCTAAAACCGGCGCTACAAATGATGGATATTCAGACCTTATCATTGTTACAATACTGGCATTTGATTGCTTTAGGGCTTATTTTGGGCCTCCTAGGCTATCTGTATCAAAACGTATTACTTAAATCGACTGATTTATATAATATTCTACATAAAATTCCGATTTTTTATCGCTCAATTGTCCCTTTTATTTTAGTTATTCCGATTGGATTATACTTACCACAAACTTTAGGTGGCGGTAATGAGATTATTTTAAGTCTAGTTCAAAGTAAATCATTGACCGTTTTATTGGGACTCTTTCTTTTAAGATTTATCTTTTCAATGATATCCTATGGTTCTGGATTACCAGGTGGTATTTTTCTGCCTATTCTAACATTAGGCGCTATTATTGGCGCTGGGTATGCAACTGTTATGATAATGTTAGGGTTGTTACCAGCTAAATATATAACTGATTTTATTATTTTTGGAATGGCCGGGTACTTTGCTGGAATTGGTAAAGCACCTTTTACAGCTATTTTATTAGTTACGGAAATGGTGGGTAGTTTACATCACTTAATGCCACTAGCCATTATTTCATTAGTTTCATTTTTAGTTATTGATATTTTAGGCGGCGCACCTATCTACGATTCTTTACTTAAAAAATTAATTGGTCAAAATGAAATTGATTTGGGCGGTAAAAAGGACCGACTTGAGACGCCTATTTTTGCTGGATCAAATTTAGAAAATAAAAAAGTTTCAGAAGTAGTTTGGCCTGAAAATAGCTTATTAATCACGGTTAGACGTGGTGAAAAGCAATTAATTCCACATGGTGTGACGGTTTTAAAAGCAGGAGATACATTAGTTCTTTTGACTGAGCACCAAAATCGACCTAAACTTAAGACAGAAATGGATACATTATCCGGATTTGAATCACTTTAATAAAATAATAACGGTGGAAAATTAATGCAAACTGTGCTAAATTAGTATAGATATAGATTACGTAATTGGGTTAAGGAGGTAAATGATTTGACTAACATACTAACAATTTTAATTATCATCGTTTCAGTCTTAATGATTATCGCTGTTATGATGCAACCTGCAAAAACAAATAACGCTTCAGGTGCTTTATCTGGTGGCGGTGGTGGTGCTGACGATTTATTTAGCAAACAAAAACCACGTGGATTCGAAGCATTTATGCAAAAAGTAACCTTTGTCTTGGGCGTTTTATTTTTCTGTCTAGCTCTAGGACTTGTCTATTTGGCCTCAAAATAATAATAAAGAAAGCCTCCTGTGCAAACAATTGTTGCAGCAGGAGGCTTTTATTTAGAAATAAAATAAAATTAATAATAAATAAATGTAACGCAAATACGAATATGAAAACGAGGTATACATGGATAAAAAGATGCAAGAACTTATATTAAAAGAACTAAAAATTAAAGAAAATGAATCTTTCAGTGTTGAAGAATTAACAGCTGCCCTTAAATTAGAAGGCCAGGATGCGTTCAAAGAACTTGTTAAAACACTTGCTGAAATGGAACGTAAACGTGAAGTGAAAATTACATCAGAAGGCAAATTTCAAATTGCACTTCAAACACCACAATTAGTGGGTATTTTTCATGCAAATGATCGTGGATTTGGATTCGTTACGATTGATCCAGAACAACCTGATGTTTTCGTTAATCCAACACAAACAATGTCTGCCTTAAATGGTGATAGTGTTGAGATTGAGATTACAAGTGCTGCTAAACCTGGGGATGACCGTGGTCCTGAAGGTAAAGTTAATAAAATTGTTGAACATAATGTAACATCAATTGTTGGTGAATTTGAAGTTGAACCATCTGACCTTGAAAATTCAGGAATAATTGGCCATTTAGTTGTTAAAAACAAGAAATTACAACGTTATAACTTATTGGTAACAGGGGTTGGTTTACATCCAGTTGCCGGAGAAGTTATTACAGCTGATATTACTGCTTACCCAACAAGTGAAAAACCATTAGTTATTGAAACATTGGTTAAAGAAGTTGTGGGTAACAAAGACGATCCAGGTATGGATATTTTACAAGTTGTTTATCAACATGATATTCCTAGTGAATTTCCTGAAGATGTTATGGCTCAAGCTGAAGCAACTCCAGAAGTTGTGCTACCAGAAGAAAAAATTGGCCGTGTTGATTTAACGGACCAAACATTGGTAACAATTGATAGTATTGATTCTAAGGATTTAGATGATGCTGTTACTGCCTGGAAACTTGATAACGGGAACTACCATTTAGGTGTGCATATTGCTGATGTTTCGCATTATGTCCAACCAGGCACACCACTTGATCGTGAAGCATACGAACGTGGAACGAGTGTTTATTTAACTGACCGTGTTATTCCAATGTTGCCTCACAAATTATCAAATGGTATTTGTTCATTGAATCCAAAAGTTGAACGCCTTGCTATGAGTTGTGAAATGGAAATTACACCAGAAGGTTATGTTGTTAACCACAAAATCTTCCAAAGTGTGATTAAAACGACAGAACGTATGACTTACAAAGCCATTAACAAGATTCTTGAATCAGATGATGCAAAGACGAAAGCTAAATATGAAGAATTGGTCCCAATGTTTGAAACAATGGGCGAATTACACAAAATTCTTGAAAAAATGCGTAAAAAACGTGGTGCAATTAGTTTTGATGATAATGAATCTAAGATTATCGTTGATGAAGCGGGTCACCCAATTGATATTCAAATTAGAACTCGTGGAACAAGTGAACGTTTAGTTGAATCATTTATGTTAGCTGCAAATGAAACTGTTGCAGCTCATTACGATAAATTAAAAGTACCTTTTGTTTACCGTGTGCATGAAACACCTAAGAATGAAAAAGTAATGCGTTTCTTCGAAACTTTAACCAGTTTTGGTATCGTTGTTAAAGGTGATAGTAAGAATGTAACACCTAAAATGTTACAAGGTGTTTTAAAAGAAGTAGCTGGTAAACCTGAAGAATCAATGGTTTCTGTTATGTTACTTAGAAGTATGCAACAAGCTAAATATACTGATGAATCATTAGGTCACTTTGGTTTAGCTGCTACTGATTATACGCATTTTACGTCACCAATTAGACGTTACCCTGATTTGATGGTTCATCGTTTAATTCGTTTCTACGAAGAAAATGGTATTGGGGACACTCAAAAAGAAAAATATGCTGAACAATTACCTGAACTTACAACACATACATCACAAATGGAACGTCGCGCAATTGATGCCGAACGTGATACTGACGCAATGAAAAAAGCTGAATACATGGCTGATCATGTTGGTGAAACCTTTGAAGGTGTTGTTAGCTCAGTTATGAAGTTTGGTGTCTTCGTTTCATTACCAAATACTGTTGAAGGTCTTGTTCATATTAGTAATATGAAGGATGACTATTATGAATATTTAGATATGCATATGGCATTAGTAGGTAAGAGAACCAAGAGAACTTTCAGAATTGGTCAACCAATCGAAGTAAAAGTTGCTAAAGTTGATATTGAGCAAAGTGCGATTGATTTTGAAATTGTTAATCCACAAAACACACCAACTTCTGATTTACGAGGTAAAGGTGGAAACTTCAAACGTCCAGGTAATGGTCGTCCAGGAGACAAGAAACCTTATAACCGTAATGGTAAACCAGCTGCTGGAAATAGTAATGGAAAGAAACCATTCTACAAATCAGCTAATAAAAACACAGCACCAAGAAAAAATAATACACGTCAAAAATAATATCGGGGGGATTAAGATTGCGAAAAGAAAAGTCATCTTTTGATAAACCCTTAGCCCAGAATAAAAAAGCAAGACACAGTTATAACATTGAAGATACGGTTGAGGCTGGTGTCGTTTTAACAGGTACTGAGATTAAATCCGTTCGAAATAGTCGTATTAATCTAAAAGATGGATTTGCGCAAATTAGAAATGGTGAAGCTTGGCTGATGAATGTTCATATTTCAACGTATGATCAAGGAAATCAATTCAATCATGATCCACTTCGAAATCGTAAATTATTATTGCATAGAAAACAAATAGCTCAATTTGATGAAGCAACTAAAAATAAGGGTGTTACAATTGTCCCTTTGAAAGTGTACATTAAAAACGGCTTTGCAAAAGTACTAATCGGTGTTGCAAAAGGGAAGAATGATTACGATAAACGTGAAACAATTAAACGTCGAGATCAGGAACGCCAAATTCAACGCGTACTTAAAAATTACTAATAAAAAAGGAAGCAACCAATTTTGAAATTGGTTGCTTCCTTTTTAGTTATTAAGCTTGTTTGTAAAGACCAGCAATTTGATCTTGAACATCTTTATTTTCTAAGAATTCATCATAAGTAGTATCTGCTCGATCAACAAGACCGTTTGGTGTTACTTCGATGATACGGTTAGCGATTGTTTGAATGAACTCACGATCATGAGAGCCGAATAATAGAGCACTCTTATAATTTGAAAGACCTTCATTCAATGAAGTAATTGATTCCAAATCTAAATGGTTAGTAGGATCATCAAGTAAAAGAACGTTGTTTCTTGTTAACATCATTTTTGATAACATACAACGAACTTTTTCTCCACCGGATAAGACGCCAACTTCTTTATCGACTTCTTCACCAGAAAATAACATACGACCTAAGAATCCACGCAAGAAAGTGTTATCACTTTCTGCTTTAGAAGCAAATTGACGTAACCAATCGATAATTGTTAAATGTTCATCAGCGAATTGGTCGTTATTATCTTTAGCAAGGTAAGCTTGTGATGTTGTTACACCCCATTGAACTGTACCTGTATCTGGTTCTAATTCACCAGAAAGAATTCTAATTAATGTTGTAACAGCAATATCAGTTTCACTTGTAAAGGCTGTTTTATCATCTTTGCCTAAACTAAATGAGATATTATCTAAAACTTTTACGCCATCAATTGTTTTTGAAACGCCACTAACTGATAATAAATCATTACCAATTTCACGGTCGATTTCAAAGTTAATGAATGGGTAGCGACGTGATGAAGGTTGAATATCATCAAGTGTGATTTTTTCAAGCATTTTCTTACGAGAAGTTGCTTGTTTAGATTTAGAAGCGTTAGCACTGAATCGTGCAACGAAATCTTGTAATTCTTTGATTTTAGCTTCTTTTTTATCGTTAGAATCATTTGCAAGTTTTGAAGCTAAGGCACTTGATTCCATCCAGAAGTCGTAATTACCAACGAATAATTTGATTTTACCAAAATCAACATCACACATGTGGGTGCAGACATTATTTAAGAAATGTCTATCATGAGAAACAACAATAACGGTATTTGAGAAGTTAATTAAGAAATCTTCTAACCAGTTAATTGATTTGATGTCTAACCCATTAGTAGGTTCATCAAGTAAGAGAACATCAGGATTACCAAAAAGTGCTTGTGCAAGCAAAATCTTAACTTTTTGACTTTCTGTTAGTTCGCTCATCTTTTTATTTTGCATATCTTCAGCGAAGCCTAAGCCTTGTAAAAGAGTTGAAGCTTCTGATTCAGCTTCCCAACCATTCATTTCAGCAAAGTCAGATTCTAGTTCAGCAACTTTGATACCATCTTCATCAGAAAAATCAGCTTTTGCATAAATAGCATCTTTTGCTTCCATAACAGCATAGAGTTCTTTGTAACCCATAATGACTGTTTCAAGAACAGTATATTCTTCGAAGCCATAATGATTTTGTTGTAGCATTGTCATACGTTCATTTGGATCTAATGAAATTTTACCTGTACTTGGTGTTATTTCACCAGATAAAATCTTTAAAAATGTTGATTTACCAGCGCCATTAGCACCGATTAGTCCGTAACAATTACCAGGCGTGAATTTTAAATTAACGTCATCGTATAACTTACGGTCTGAAAAACTTAAACTTACATTACTTACAGTTATCATTTAATACCCTCACTATTCGTTTGTATAATCTACATATCATAGCATATTTCAGGCTCAAAATGAAACGGTTTTGAAAATGAACTCAAATAAAATGATTATTTCTGAAAATGAGGGTACGTTAGTCATAGAGTTGTAATATGAGTGATGTTTTGTAATATGCCTGACACATGTCTGACTTGTCGGTTCGATATACTCTAGAAATGGGTAATAAAGTTATTTACAAAAAGGAGTATTATTTTGAAAATTAGAAATATTATTGGTTTTACGGCAGTTATACTTTGCTTATTAGGTGGTTCGGTTTCTGTTAGTGCAACATCTATCAGTGATTTAAAAAAACAAGAATCAGCTGCACAAGAGAAAGTAACAACTGCTAATTCAAAAATTTCAAAGTCATTAACGAGTATTAATGATGAGTATGCAAAAATTGATAAATTAAATCAAGAAATTTCTGATAAAGAAAAGAAAATTGGTTCACAAGATAAATCAATTGGTAATGAACAAAAACAATTAGATACACGTATTGAAAATGCTAAAGATAGATTAAGAAGTCTACAAGTTAATGATTCAAGTAGTAAAATGGTAACGGCTATTCTTGAAGCAAAGAATGCTGGTGATTTTATTAGCCGTGTTTACGCAGTTTCTGTTTTACAATCTGCTGATAACAAAACGATGAAAGATGTTGCGTCTAATATCAAAACCATGGAAGATGCTAAAGCGCATTTGGAATCTGAACAAAAATCATTGAAATTAAAACAATCTGAAACAAAACAAGAAACAAAAGAAATGAATAAACAATTAGCAGCGTTAAAAGATACTTTAGGTGACGCAAAGAAAGATTTAGCCAAAGTAACAAAGGCTAAAGATGCTGAGTTATCAAAAAAAGCAAGAGAAGCAAAGGCTAAAGCTGATGCTAAGGCAGCAGCAGCTGCTAAAAAAGAAGCAGCTAAAAAGGCTGAAAGTGATGATTCATCAGATAAAAAAGGAAGTACTGACCAAAAAGCAAGCAACGATACTTCTGGCAAATCAACTAAGAAAACGTTACAAATGGTCGCAACGGCTTATTCAACAAATGCACCAGGGATGGGAACTCATGGATCATATGGGTTAAGTTTGTTAACTAATCCACAACAAATTGCTGTGGATCCTTCAGTTATTCCGCTAGGAACTGTTGTCTGGGTATCTGGTTATGGTGTTGCGATTGCTGGCGATACAGGTTCAGCAATTAAAGGAAACCGAATTGATGTGCATTTTATCTCAAATGCAAGATGTTACACATGGGGTAAAAAGACAGTTACTGTAAAAGTTTTAGAATAAAGATATGAAAAAAGGTCTGCTAAATTTATTTTTAGCAGACCTTTTTATTTATTTAAATATCTTTTTGCATATGATGATAGTCATGACCACTAATAATCATGTTACCAACAGTTTTAAAGCCCATTTTTGTGTATAACTTTTCTGCTTTAGGATTTGCAAAGTCGACGTTTAAGCCAATCTTTGTTTTTCCAGCTGCACGGGCAATCTCGGGAAGAGACTCTAGAAGTTTTGTGCCGATGCCTTGTCCTTGGAAATCTGGTGAAACAGCAAGGGTATCAAGGTACCATTCATTTGGATAAACTTCTGAGTCTGGAAAGAGTTCAGTTGTTTCAGGTAAACCAATTTGTGGGAAAAATTGATTCATAGCAAGATCAAGATGGTCTTCATCTTCATCCGGATAACCAAATGCTATCCCAGCAACCTTACCATCAATATCGGCAATTTGAACACGACCGTAGCTGTAACGGTAGTCTTCTGTTTCAAATGCAAGCTCTAGCACTTTGAATAGGTCGGGTAATGGAATTTCTTGAAGAATAGGAATTTCCATATCTTCTAAAATAATATTCACTAAAGGAACGACCTCGTGTGCATCTTTTTTTGTTGCTCTTCTAATAATCATATAAACCATCCTTTCCTGAATATCTCTAGTGTATAGGGTACTTAAATAATTGTCAAAACAACTAAATTGCTTGCTAAGTGTAGATATGTTATATTATGTTACATCAAAATGTTTTGGGGAGGATATTATGAAAAAATGGCAGTCAATGATCATGTCAATCATGGTCGCATGTGTATTTTTATTATTTTTACATAGTAATCAAGTAAATGCAGCAGAAAAGACGTATACAATCGGGACTGATGTAACTTATGCACCATTTGAATATCAAGCAGAAGATGGTAAATCATATGTTGGTATTGATATGGATATAATGCGAGCCATTGCTAAAGAGGAAGGATTTAAAGTTGATATTAAAGCCTTAGGGTTTAATGCAGCGGTTCAAGCATTAGATGCTAACCAAATTGATGGGGTTATGGCTGGTATGATGATAACTCCAGAACGTCGTGTTAAATTTGATTTCTCAGATAGTTATTATGAAGCTGGGGTAGCTATGGCTGTTGGTAAAAACAGTTCAATTAAATCTTTGGATGATTTAAGAGGGAAAAAGGTAGCGATTAAAGTTGGTACAGCTGCCGGAGAATTCGTAAACTCAATTAAAAAACAATATAATATTACAACAACAACTTTTGATGATTCAAGTAACATGTATGACGATGTTGTGACAGGAAATTCCGATGCGACTTTTGATGATAAACCAGTTTTAGCATATGGTGTTAAGAATGGTATTGAAATGAAAGTAGTTGGTAAAACATATGAAAAAGGTGAATATGGATTCGCCGTTAAAAAAGGGCAAAATAAAGAATTAATAACAAAATTTAATGCCGGGCTAAAGAAACTTAAAGCTAACGGTGAATATAAAAAGATTGTTGATAAGTACACTGGAACGAACGCAAAAAATGCTAACTCTAAAAATTCTCGAACAATTTTAGGTTTATTGAAAACAAATAGTGGCTCATTATTAGAAGGATTTAAACAAACAATGTTATTAACAATTGTGGCTATTGTTTGTGCAACAGTTTTAGGGATTATTTTAGGTATGATGGGTGTTGCGCCAAATAAATGGCTTAATGGGCTTTCAAGTACATTAATTTACATTTTCCGTGGCCTACCGCTAATTGTATTGGCCTTCTTTATCTACATTGGTATTCCTAATTTAACCGGGAGCAAGATTCCAGCATTTGTGGCAGGTATTATAACCTTAACGTTAAATGAAGGTGCGTATACAGCGGCCTTTGTTAAAGGTGGGATTAAGGCTGTTGATAATGGCCAAATGGAAGCTGCTCGTAGTCTAGGATTACCTTATGGAAAAGCAATGATGAAAGTCATTATGCCACAAGGAATTAAGATTATGATTCCATCATTTATTAATCAATTTATTATTACGTTGAAAGATACGTCAATTTTATCTGTTATCGGTATTTTAGAATTAACGCAAACAGGTAAGATTATAATCGCAAGAAACCTTGAAGGATTCAAGATGTGGTTGATTATCGCGGTGATTTATCTCGTTATCATAACGTTATTAACGTGGTTATCTAATTTAGTCGAAAGGAAGATTAAATAATGGCAGCTAAAATTCAAGTTAAAAATTTGAAAAAAAACTATGGTTCAAATGAAGTTTTGAAGGGGTTAGATATTTCAGTTGCAGAAAAAGAAGTTGTCTGCATGATTGGACCTTCCGGTTCTGGGAAAAGTACCTTTTTACGTTGTTTAAATAAATTAGAAGATTTAACTTCCGGTTCAATTATTATTGAGGGGCATGATATAAGTGATCCAAAAACTGATTTAAATGTTGTTCGTCAAAATATTGGCATGGTATTTCAACATTTTAATTTGTTTCCACATTTAACCGTTCTTGAAAATATTATTTTAGCGCCTGTTGAATTAAAAAAAGAAACAAAAGAAGAAGCAACTAAGGAAGCAAAACGTCTTTTATCCCAAGTTGGTTTGAGTGATAAAGCAGATGCTGCACCTGCTTCGTTATCTGGTGGTCAAAAACAACGTGTCGCAATCGCACGCGCACTTGCAATGAAACCAGATATTATGTTATTTGATGAACCAACGTCTGCACTTGATCCAGAAATGGTTGGGGATGTTTTAGATGTTATGAAACAACTTGCGAGGGATGGTATGACAATGGTTGTTGTCACACATGAAATGGGTTTTGCTAAAGAAGTGGCTGATCGTGTGGTCTTTATGGCTGATGGTTACATTTTAGAAAGTAGTACACCAGATGAAATATTTAGTAATCCGCAAAATGATAGAACAAAAGATTTCTTAAACAAAGTTTTAAATGCATAAAAAGTGCAAACTAATTAAATCTTTCGGCCTTTCATTAATTTTTGGTGGGGCAAGCATTGTAAAAGGTCCTAATCACTTCGCGTGGTGGTTAGGATTTTTTATGTATAGTTACTAAAAATTAGGATGTTTACGATGATTTGAATTGAAAAAAGCTTTTTAGCAAAGGAGAAAAGTAAAATTATGAAAGCAATTGTTGTTAATGAAGCAGGAGGAACAGATAAGCTTATTTACCAAGAGGTAAATTTACCTAAAATAAAAGCTAACTGGTCCTTAATTAAAATAAAAGGGTTTGGTATCAATAGATCGGAGATTTTTACGAGAGAGGGAAAATCGCCAACTGTTTTGTTTCCTAGGGTTTTAGGCATTGAATGTGTGGGTGTTGTTGAAGAAACGAGCGATCCTGAAAGATTACCTATAGGGAAAAAAGTTATTTCCATTATGGGAGAAATGGGACGCGCATTTGATGGCAGCTATGCTGAATATGTAGCATTACCAAATAACCAAATATATCCAATAACAACAAATATATCTTGGAAAGAACTTGCGACTATTCCTGAAACGTACTATACAGCATTTGGTTCAATGAAAAACTTAAAAATTACAAAAAAAGATAAAATTTTAGTTAGAGGCGCCACAAGTGGAGTAGGTATTTCATTTCTTAAATTGTTGAAGGCCAGATATCCTGATATTGTAATTGATGGTACTAGTCGGAGCCAAGCAAAAAATGAGCAATTATTGTCCGCTGGTTTTAATGATGTAATAATAGATAAGACTGGTGTATTAGAGACTGAAAAGAAGTATGACAAAATTTTAGAATTAATTGGCCCTGCCACTATAAAAGATAGTTTTCAACATTTAAACGAAGGAGGCATTTTATGTAGTACGGGACAATTAGGAGGTAAATGGTTTTTAGAAGAATTTGATCCGATTATAGATATCGAGAAAAATAGTTACCTCACTAGTTTTTACTCTGACAATGTCAGTCAGGATAAATTGAATGATCTGTTGGACTACATTTCAAAATATGATGTTGATGTGAAACCAGAAAAAAACTTCAAACTAAGTGAAGTTCCTTTAGCGCATGCTTACTTACAAAATCAGGATAGTTTTGGGAAAGTAATCGTGTTACTAACAACTGAATAAAGATAAGTACCAAATTGGTTAGCGACGTATTATGGGTTTCATAATTGATAGTTGGAGAGTAACAGGGCTGATTGATTACGTAACAAAAGTCTTATGGCTTTTGTTTTTTTCGTTGTAAAAAAACTGTTATTGGTAATAGTTTTTAAACTACTATCAACAACAGTTTTTATAGACTTATTTTTTCTAATTAATTACACTTTTTAGTCTCAATCGATTTATTTTTCAGCTAACTGTTCAAGAATAGCTAAGCCAACACCATCTTCAGAATTTGTTTTTGCTGAATGATTGGCAATACGTTTTACCTCGTCGTGGCCATTTTCCATGGCGTAACTGACGCCTGCAACTTTTAACATAGAAACATCATTTAAGTTATCTCCAATTGCCATGACATCTGACATTGGGATATTAAGTTCTTTAGCGAAAGCTTGGAGTGCAATCCCTTTTTGGGCATTTACGTTGTTAATTTCAAGGTTAGTAGGTGCAGAAGAGGTAACAACAAGTGAGTCTTCTTCTTCAATTTTTGCTTTTAAAGGGAGTAATTCTTCTTGACCATCCATACTGAAAACAATTAATTTAAAAATATCAATTTTTGAATCATCGATGACTGTTTGGTAATCATCAACGTAATTGATATTCATTAATTCAAGACGAGCTGCAGCTAATGAAACAGCCATTTTAAATGGTGTATCTGGATTTGTATCAGAGATTAGACGCGCTACATTTTGAATACGGTTTGCACGATTATCAGAATAAACACCGTTTGAGGTTGTCATTTCAAAGTAAAAATTTTCTTTTTTGAATGTTTGAACTAAAGTTTGAACGACTTTTTTTGAAATAGGTGTTGTACTAAGTGTTTTACCATTTCCATCTAAAACTTCTGCGCCGTTAAATGTAATCATTGGACTATTGAACCCGGCTGCTGTAATTAAAGGTTTAACTTCAGTATAGCCACGGCCAGTAGAAACGATAAAGTGGACTCCTAATGCTTGTGCTTGTTTAATCGCATCGGCGTTTTTTTCTGAAATCACCATTTGATCATTTAGTAAAGTACCATCCATATCTGATGCAATAATTTTTATCATAAATTCAACACTCCTCTAATCTTATTTACTGGTTTCATTTTAACATGAAACCGCTCGATATTTTAATCAAATCATTTATTTTTGTATTCACTAATATGGTAAACTTAATCTGTGAGGTGTTAGACAATGAATATTAATGTCGATAATGATTGGCAACCCATTTTGACCGAAGAGCTTGCAAAATCTAAATATGCTGATTTAGAAACGTTTATTGATAATGAATATCAAAATGAGACGATTTATCCGGAAAAAAATCGCATTTTTGAAAGCTTTGAACTGACCCCATTTTCTGACGTTAGAGTTTGTTTATTGGGACAGGATCCTTATCATGAAAAGCATCAAGCTCATGGGTTGAGTTTTTCTGTTTTACCAGGAGAAAAAATTCCACCTTCTTTACGGAATATGTATAAAGAATTGGAAACAGATTTAGGAATTCCACCAGCTAATCATGGCTATTTGAAGAGTTGGGCGGAGCAAGGTGTTTTGATGTTAAATTCAGTCTTAACTGTAAGAGATGGCGCCGCTAATTCTCATCGTAATCATGGATGGGAATTATTAACAGATGGTGTGATTGAACGATTATCCGAATCTTCACAGACAATTATTTTTGTTTTATGGGGGAAGACAGCCCAAGATAAGATTAAATTAATTGATACAGATCACAATATTGTGATAACATCACCTCATCCAAGTCCGTTATCTGCTTACCGCGGTTTTTTTGGATCGAAACCATTTTCACAAATAAATCAAAATTTAATAAGTCAGGGATTGCCACCGATTAACTGGCAATTACCCAGTAACACTTAATTAGGAGGAAATGATATGTCATTATTTGAAAGTTTGAAAAGCAAAATTGAAAGTAAAAAAATTAAAATAGTTTTTCCTGAAGGGGAAGAAGAACGTATTCTAAGAGCAGCCGTTAAATTAGCAGAAGATAATTTGGCAGAACCTATTTTATTGGGGGATGTTGCAAAAATGAAAGAGTTAGCCACAAAGCTCGATTTAACTCTTGATGGTATCGGTGTAGAATTACTTGATCCTAAACAATATTCTGAAACAGATTTTAATGAGATGAAAACGGCCTTTGTTGAACGACGTAAGGGTAAAAATACACCTGAACAAGCTGAAGAAATGTTACGCGATGTTAATTATTTCGGTACAATGCTCGTTTACATGGGATTAGCTGAAGGGATGGTTTCTGGAGCTGTTCACGCTACTGGAGATACCGTTCGACCTGCATTACAAATTATTAAAACGAAACCAGGCGTGAGTCGGACAAGTGGTGCCTTTATTATGACCAGAAATAATGATACAGAAAAGTATTTATTTTCTGATGCTGCGATCAGTATTAATCCAACTGCTCAAGAATTAGCAGAAATGGCAATTGCAAGCATTCAGACGGCTCGTCTCTTTGATATTGATCCCAAAGTAGCAATGCTTAGTTTTTCAACTAAAGGTTCAGCTAAAGCACCAGAGGTATCAAAGGTAGCAGAAGCAACTGAAATTGCACAAAAACTAGCACCAAATGAAGCGATTGACGGCGAATTACAATTTGATGCTGCTTTTGTACCGAGTGTTGGTGAACAAAAAGCACCTGGATCAAAGGTTGCAGGACAAGCAAATGTTTTCATTTTCCCTGAATTACAATCTGGAAATATTGGCTACAAAATTGCACAACGTTTAGGTGGATTTGAAGCTATCGGACCTATCCTACAAGGATTAAACCAACCGGTTTCAGATTTATCTCGTGGTGCTAACGTAGAAGAAATTTACAAGGTTGGTATTATTACAGCTGCGCAAAGTTTAGAATGAAATGGTGAAATAATTAATGAATATTGAAGTCAGTTCTGTAGAAGAAACACAAGAAATTGCCGAAAAAATTGGACAGCTTGTTGAACCTAATATGATTTTGTTATTGGATGGTGATTTAGGCGCAGGAAAGACAACTTTTGCTAAAGGCTTAGCCGTTGGGTTAGGGATCAAGCGGAACGTTAAAAGTCCAACATTTCCAATTGTGAGAGAATATCGTGAGGGCCGTTTGCCGTTATTTCATATGGATGTTTACCGACTTGAAGGGATGGGCGGCGCAGATTTAGGGTTAGATGAATATTTTAATTCTGATGGTGTGAGTGTTGTTGAATGGTCTGAATTTATTCAGGATGAATTACCAAATGATTGGTTAAAAATTACATTATTGAAAGATGATCATGATGATAATTTACGTACTATCGAATTAGAAAGTAATGGATTACAATATGATAATATGTTGGCCCATTTCAACTAAAAAAACAAGTTAGCTGATAGCCTCTAAATGGGGGTATCAGCTAACTTGTTTTTATTTAACCAATTTTTCGATTTCTGGTTTCATCTTTAAAGGATTAGTCTTAGGTGCATAACGTTTAACAACTTGTCCATCACGATTAACTAAAAATTTAGTGAAGTTCCATTTAATTGAGCTACCCAACACGCCTTGCGTTTCATCAGTCAGGTATTTAAATAGTGGTAACGCATCTTCTCCATTTACATTTTGAATGGTATGCATTGGAAAACTAACGCCATATGTCATACGACAGGTAGCTGCTGCTTGCGCATCATTATCGACTTCTTGATGGAATTGATTCGATGGAAACCCAAGTACCACTAATCCTTGGTCTTGATAATCCTCATATAATTCTTCTAATTGTTTAAATTGTGGCGCAAAACCACATTTAGTGGCTGTATTAACAATTAATAAAGGGTGATCCTTGTACTTTTCTAATGAATAAGTTTCACCATTTTCTAGTGTAACCTGATAATCATAAATTGACATTGTAATTTCCCCCAATTTGGTTTGATTACGGTCATCATATAACAGTTTAAACAGTAGCCCTATTAATGTGCTTAAATTTGATTATGCTGGCTTCACAAATGGTTTTAAAATTTCTTGTCCAAATTCGTGTTCTTGATAGAGTAAGATATTGGCACAAGCAACGGAATCATCTAAGGCATTGTGATGATTTGTTAACGTGATTCCCAATTCATCACAAACCGTATTTAATTTATGATTTGGAAATTCTGGGAATAATTTACGACTTGTTCTAACCGTATCTAACAATAAAAATTGGGGTGTCTCTAATCCATAATAACCCAATGTATTATGCAAAATACTGTTATCAAAGGGGGCATTATGTGCCACGATTAAACTATTGTTCTGGAAAAGTGGCGAAATATGTGACCATAGTTCTGGAAACTTTGGTGCAAATTCAACGTCTTCTTCGTGAATACCATGAATTTGAACATTACGCCAATTAAAAGGTGTTTCCGGTTTAATAAGTGAATAAAATTCATCAACGATTTGATTATTTCGAACAACTGTTAAAGCAATTGAACAGGCGCTATGACGCTGATTATTAGCAGTTTCAAAATCCATTGTAACAAAATTCATAATTAACTCCTTTTTAATTCGATATGACTGATAAGGTTATTAAAATACTCGGTCTAATAATGTTAATAAAGTATAACAGTTAGGTTATACAATTAAAAGTCGCTTGTTTGTGCGTTAAAATAGAAAAATAAACATTGAACGTGTTAAACTAGAAGGAATTGCTAAATGTTGAAAGGAATCGAATAAATAATGATAATTGACACTTTTGTAGAACTATTTCCATCTATTAAAATTTTAAAAAATGAACCACTTGCTAAATATACAAATACTGAAACGGGAGGGATGGCTGATCTTTTAGCTTTTCCTGATGCAGTGTCAGATGTTAAAATTTTGGTGAATACAGCCAATGAAAATGGTATTCCTTTAACTGTTTTAGGAAATTCGAGTAATCTAGTTGTGAAAGATGGCGGTATTCGTGGACTTGTAATCATTTTAACGGATATGGATAAAATTGCTGTATCTGGGACGAAAATTATAGCGCAAGCTGGTGCCTCACTTATTGAGACAACAGAAGAAGCTTACCAAGCTGGCTTGACTAATTTTGAATTTGCTGCTGGGATTCCTGGGAGTGTTGGTGGTGCCGTATTTATGAATGCTGGTGCATATGATGGTGATATCAGCCAGGTATTGAGTGAAGTTAGTGTTATTACACGTACTGGTTATGTGAAAACACTAGTTAACGAAGAAATGAACTTTGACTATCGTCATAGTCAAATTCAAGATGATAATGACATCATATTAGAAGCAACCTTTGTATTAAAAGAAGGTAATAAATATGATATCCGTGAAAAAATGGATGAGTTTAACTTTTTACGTGCATCTAAACAACCTTTAGAGTACCCATCATGTGGAAGTGTTTTTAAGCGACCTGATGGACACTATACTGGTGTACTAGTTCACGAAGCTGGGTTACAAGGCTACCAAATTGGTGGCGCACAAGTATCAAAGAAACATGCCGGGTTTATTGTTAATGTAGACGGCGCTACTGCAACAGATTATATGGATGTTATTAAGCATGTTCAAAACGTTGTGTGGGAAAAATTTAAGGTTAGATTAGAAACGGAAGTTAGAATTATCGGAGAAGACTAAAGTAGAAAGGAAGATGGTAAATGCCGCTACTTGAATCGGTTATTGTTTTAGCTGCACTTGTTTTACTATCAAATGTTATCAGTCATTATCTGGTTTCAATACCCGTTGGATTGATCCAGATAGCATTAGGCTTTGTCGTTGCCTTAATTTTTAAAGTCTCAATTGAGTTAGAAACAGATTGGTTCTTATTACTCTTTATTGCGCCACTATTATTTAATGATGGTCGAAAATTTCCAAAACGTGAATTGTGGAAATTAAGAGGTTCCATTTTTGCGAATGCCATATTATTGGTTTTCTTAACAACTGTGGTAGTTGGATTTTTCATTCATCTTTTGATTCCAAAAATGCCATTAGCAGTTGGATTCGCACTGGCAGCTATTTTGTCACCAACGGATCCAGTTGCTGTGCAATCGATTGCTGAAAAAGCAAAATTACCAAGTAATATTTTAAATTTGGTTAGTGGTGAAAGTTTAATTAATGACGCAAGTGGATTAATTGCCTTTAAATACGCGATTGCTGCTGCGGTTACTGGCTATTTTTCATTTGGACAGGCGCTTGGTGATTTTACGTATATTGCGATTGTTGGTTTTATCTCGGGAGCAGTGTTAATGTTGCTGATTTCAACAATACGAGATTTTTTAATGAGGCAAGGGATTAATGATGTTGTTTTTAATACGATATTACAAATTTTAACACCTTTCATCATTTTTCTTTTTACGGAAGAATTTTTGCATGCATCAGGTGTTATTTCGGTAGTTGTCGCTGGCGTTATCTCTAGTATGCGTAAGAATACTTTCGCGACGTACTTACCTGAAATTAAGTTAGTAACTGAAAAAACCTGGGAAATTGTGGTTTATCTCCTGAATGGATTTGTGTTTATTATTCTTGGAATTGAATTACCAATTGCGATGTCAAAGACATTAGAAGATAACAATAGTAGTACTCTTTCGGCTATTATTGATGTTTTTGTCGTCTGGCTCTTTTTAGTCGTGATTCGTGTTGTTTGGACGTATATTAATATGTTATTAATTTCTAAGAAAAATAAATCAAAAAATAAGGCAAAGCCAAGTTGGCGTATTGCGTTAATATCAGGATTTTCAGGTGTTCGTGGTGCAATTACAATGGCTGGTGTGTTAACAGTCCCAACGATAATAAAAACAGGTGCTGCTTTTCCAGAGCGTTCATTAATGTTATTTATTGCTGGTGGCGTGATTATTTTAAGTTTAGTAGCCGCAATTTTGATATTACCTCTTTTAACTAAAGAAAAAGGAATAATGAAAACCAGTAATGAGGTTCCTGATGCTACTTTAGTTGAAGATGAGGATGCTATCATAACTAGTGATAGCGGAGATACGCAGTTCAATGAAAAGCAAGCTCGTATTTATATTATGCGAGTTGCTATTAGTCGCTTGGAATCTGAACGACGAGAATCTAATCAAAAAGTTGCCTATGAATTAATTTTAGAATATCAATTTATGATTCGTCGACTTGAGTTTTCTGATCAGGATGATGAACGATTACGCCAAATTGTTGAGGAAGAAGCAGACATTAGGCGAATTGCTTTAGATGGAGAACTCGAAGCGTTAGATAAAATGAGATTAAAGCAGGCTATTAGTAATAAAAACTATTCAATTATTAGTAAGAAAATTATGAAACAAAAAGCGAAATTAGGTCAAATTAATAATCGGAAAATCTCATTTGTAACGGTTAGAAATATTAATCATGCCTTTGTTCAATTAGGTAAGGTTGTGAGACGGACACTCTATTCTGAAAAAGAATTAAAAATGGTTTATGAACGACGAAATATAGAAAAAGCTTTAGCAAAAGCAGCTATTAAAGCACTATCAACGTATGTTAAAAAATCTGATGATGGCAATCAACAATTTAAGCAGCAAGCTATGTATCATTTGATTGTTTATTATCGTAATCGTATCGAAACATTAAAACGGACCAAAAATATTAATCAAGCCGAATCTGAGGAACAAAGTTACCAACTTAGATTAAAGGCTATTGCGGCTGAACGTTCTGCGATGCAGGAATTGATGGAACGAGGCTATATTACATGGTCATTAGCGTCAAGTTTACGTGAATATATTAATTATTCTGAAAATGTTATTATGCTTTCTGAAGAGGACTAAAAAATAGGTGTAACTCGCAATTTATATGCGAGTTACACCTATTTTATTGTTTTTCTATAGACTTCTAAGCAAATGATAATAACTAGTTGGACTATTGTTAGTAAAACGACAAAAGCTAACATTTTAATTGTCCACATATCGGCAATCAATTTTAATGTTAATTTTGGTGATGTTAGTAGGTAAACAGTGTGTAATCTTAAAAAACGACCAATATAGACACCGACAGATGACAAAATAGTTAGGCCAAATATAACGACATAACGAAAATAATAAGGTGTTAAGTGTAGTCGTTCTTTAATTTGGTCGGCAATTTGAGAAAATCCAACGAGTGCAAGTAACGTACATGATAAGGTACTTACCAACAAATAAGTATAGTTTAGCCACATATGAATATCTAATTTAATTAATCCTGTCATTATGTCATAGGGATGCAGTAAGCTTAAATGAAAAATATCAGTTAATAGGTAAGGCGCGTTCGGATAAAAGAATAGCCAAGCTGCTGTTAACAGCCAAAAATAAGTATTTGATAATTTATCTTTGATGTGAAAAGCTAATTCAATTGGCAGATAACCTAAAAATGTATTTAAGAGTAAAAAATTAAAAGGTGATTGTTGGTTGTAAACGAATAAGTAAATAATAATTAAGTAACATATAAAAAATAATCTGATACCGTGCTTTACATTTGTATTTATCATAATGGTCATCCTTTTCTATAGTAACTTCAGTGTAGCAAAAAATGAGATGAAATCAAATTAATAATCCGGTAGATAATAGAAAATATGGCGGGATGAGGAAACAAATCTAACAACGTGGTATAATAAAACGGTTAATAAAATAGAGGAGGCCGAGTGATGTCCATTAACTGGGGTGGTCTTGTAACGTGGGGGCATATGGTCAATATACTAGATATTATCGTTGTCTGGTTTGTTGTTTATGAACTCATGGTACTTTTACGAGGAACAAAAGCGGTTCAACTTTTTAGAGGAATCATAATTATTGTTGTGATTAAGCTAATTAGTGTGGTCGTTGGGCTACAAACTGTATCTTGGATTATGGATCAAGTTATCAATTGGGGTGTTATCGCCATGGTTGTTATTTTCCAACCGGAAATAAGACGTGGATTGGAACATCTTGGTCGTGGATCATTTTTTTCAAGAGGTAAACAGAAAAACAAAGACGAAGAACATATGATTGCTGGACTAGACTCAGCTATTCAATATATGTCAAAACGTCGAATTGGGGCATTAATTACTATCCAAATGAACACTGGATTGGAAGATTATATTGAAACCGGAATTGCATTAGATGCTGAAATTACGGGTGCATTATTAATCAATATTTTCATTCCCAATACACCATTGCATGATGGCGCGGTAATTATTAAAGATAATAAAATAGCTGTTGCGGCGGCTTACTTACCATTATCTGAAAGTAACTTAATTCCAAAAGAATTAGGAACTCGGCATCGTGCTGCAGTAGGTATCAGTGAAGTAACCGACGCAATTACGATTGTTGTGTCAGAAGAAACAGGTTCAGTGACAATTACGCGAAATAACGAACTTATTCGTGATTTATCACAAGAAGATTACCTTAAATTATTGAATACTGAATTAATTAAAGATGATGAACCTAAAAAGAACAACCCTTTCTGGGAATTTTTTGAACATTTCGGGCGTAAGGGGGATAAAAAATGAATCTAAATAAATTTTTTAATAGTCGCTCATTTTTTATTGGAACCTCTTTAATTTTAGCAATTTTATTATTTGTTTATGTTAATTATGATCAGTTAGCAAATACAAATAATTTTTCCGATTCAAAAACAACGAGTCTAGTTGCAAATGAATCAAAAACGATTGAGGCTGGCCTACAAATTACGGCCGATAGTGATAAATACTTTATTACTGGATATCCTAAAAATGTAAAATTAACATTGGACGGTCCTGGCGCTTTAATTACAACAACTGTGAATACACAAAACTTTAGAGTGTTTGCTGATTTAAAGGGTTTAAATCCTGGAAAACATGTTGTTAAGTTACAAGCAGAAGGATTAAACAAAGAAATTAGTTATAAAATTAGTCCCGCTACAATTTCTGTTAATATACAAAAACGTAAGACAACGACATTCCCTATTCAGGTGAAATTTAATGAACGTCGTTTAGCGCAAGGGTATAAGAGTGGGACGCCTGTTTTAGATAATAATACGATTTCTGCATCCGGTGCGGAAGGCGATGTGAATGCTATTTCAGAAGTGGTTGCACAAGTAAATGTCAGCAGCAATCAGATCAAGTCAACAATTTCACAAGAAGTCTTACTTGAGGCCTTAGATGTAAATGGTAAAACTTTAAATGTCGTCATGACCCCATCAACAGTCGGTGTTACAATACCGGTTGAGAGTACTAAAACCACTAAAAAATTACCTTTGAATTTTGTTTCAAGTGGAACTGGCGTATCTGGGAAGACGTATAAGTTTTCAAGTGATACAAAACAAGTAACGGTAACGGGTACAGAATCAACCTTAAGCAAATTAAGTAAACTTGATGTTGTGGTACCAATTAATAAGATTAGTGATTCCGTTACGAAAACAATTAGTATCGATTTGGATAAGAATAATTTAATTTCATCAAATCCAGAATCTGTTAAAGTAAAAATTAGTGCTTCTGGTGGAACCGCAGCATCAAAAACTGAAAGTAGTGAAACAACAACTGATCAGACATCGACGAGCTCTGAAACCAGTTCAGAAAGTAGTGAAAGTGCTACTTCGTCTTCATCGACAAGTTCTGATAGTTCAAGTAGTTCAAGTGAATCAACGAACGCATTAAATTAATTAATTAGTGAGGAGAAAATAATGAAATATTTTGGTACAGATGGTGTTAGAGGAATTGCAAATAAAGAACTAAGTCCTGAGTTAGCATTTAGATTGGGACGTTTAGGTGGGTATGTTCTATCAGAGCATGCACAACTTGAAAATAACGATAGACCACAAGTGCTTGTTGCGCGTGATACACGAATCTCTGGTCAAATGCTTGAACAAGCTTTGATTTCAGGGTTATTATCAGTTGGGATTGAAGTACTCTCATTAGGCGTTATTTCAACACCTGGTGTAGCGTACCTTGTACGTGCCCAAAATGCAGTTGCTGGAATTATGATTTCAGCTTCACATAATCCCGTTCAAGATAACGGCATTAAATTTTTTGGTGCGGATGGTTATAAACTATCTGATGAACAAGAAGAAGAAATTGAAGTTTTATTAGAAAAAGATTCTGATGATTTGCCAAGACCAGAAGGTGAAGGCCTTGGAGTATTAGCAGATTATCCAGAAGGTGTACTGAAATATACACAATTTTTGGAACAAACAATTCCTGATGATTTAGAAGGAATTCATGTTGGAATTGATTCAGCTAATGGCGCAACAAGTGGACTTGTTTCACGTTTGTTTGCTGATTTAAATGCTGAATTTGAAACAATGGCAACTTCGCCTGATGGATTAAATATTAATGATGGCGTTGGTTCAACACATCCAGAAGGATTAGCTAAATTTGTAGTTGAAAATAAGCTTGAAGCCGGGATTGCTTTTGATGGCGATGGTGATAGATGTATTGCTGTTGATGAATTAGGTAATATTATTGATGGCGATAAAATTATGTACATTTGTGGATTATACATGAATGAACGTGGTCGCTTGAAAAAAGAAACAGTTGTGACAACTGTTATGAGTAATATTGGACTATACAAAGCACTTGAAGCAGCTGATTTAACATCAGTTAAAACACAAGTTGGTGATCGTTATGTTGTTGAAAAAATGCGTGCTGACGGTTACAACATTGGTGGCGAACAATCTGGACATATTGTATTCTTAGATTACAATACAACTGGTGATGGGATGCTAACTGCTATTCAATTGCTAAATGTTATGAAGAAAACAGGCAAGAAGTTATCTGAATTAGCTGCAGCTGTTCAGACTTATCCACAAGAACTTGTGAATGTTAGAGTGACAGATAAGCAAGCTGCATTAGATAATCAAAAAATTAAAGATAGTATTGCAGAAGTTGAAGCAGAAATGGCCGGCGATGGCCGAGTTCTTGTGAGACCTAGTGGAACTGAAAATTTATTACGTGTTATGGCCGAAGCACCAACAGAAAAAGAAGTTAAAGCTTATGTTGATCGAATTGTGCAAACAGTTCAAACTGAAATGGGCGTTTAGAAATTAAGCGAAAGAGTCATTTGAATGAAAATTCAAATGACTCTTTTTTTATTTTAAAGTTGATTTAAAATATAGACCAATATATTAATTCTTGACAAAAAAATATCAGAAAGGTATATTAATAGATATTGATAAGGGTTACTTGTTTTTTAAACATCTATACCAATTTTAAAATAATAATAAAAAATACATTTAAAAAAAGGATGACATAAACTATGTGTGGAATTGTTGGCGTAACAGGAAAAACGAATACTGTTGAAATTTTAATTAATGGTTTGGAAAAATTAGAATACCGTGGTTATGATTCAGCCGGTATTTTTGTTGATAACAAAACGGGTGAAGATTACCTTGTTAAAGAGGCTGGACGTATTTCGAATTTGAAGTCGGCCATTGATGATAAGGTTCATGGAACTGCTGGAATTGGACATACGCGTTGGGCAACACATGGCGTACCAAGTAAATTTAATGCCCATCCTCATGTTTCTGAAGATGGCCGCTTTTACCTTGTACATAATGGCGTTATCACTAATTTTTCTGAGTTAAAAGAACAATATTTAAAAGACGTAAATTTTGTTAGTGAAACAGATACTGAGGTTGTTGTTCAATTAATTGGATATTTTGCAAATAAAGAAAATTTAACTGCTAAACAAGCATTCAAAAAAGTTTTATCATTACTTGAAGGTTCTTCATATGCTTTCTTGATGATGGATCGTGAAGAACCAGAAACATTGTTTGTGGCTAAGAATAAGAGTCCTTTATTAATTGGTGTTGGGGATGGCTTTAATGTTGTCTGCAGTGATGCCATGGCAATGTTGAAAGAAACACATGACTTCATTGAACTCATGGATGGTGAAATGGTTATTGTTAAACCTGACTCTATTGAAATTGAAAATAAAGCTGGTGAAGCCGTATCACGTGATTCATATCATGTTGAAATGGATGATAGCGATTCAGAAAAAGGCGCATATCCATTCTACATGCTAAAAGAAATCGATGAACAACCAGCTGTTATGCGACGTTTATTGAGTGAGTATGTTGAAAATGAAGAAACTGTTAAAATTGATGATAGTATTTTAAACGCAATGAAAGCTGCTGATCGCATCTATATTGTTGCTGCAGGGACAAGTTACCATGCCGGATTAGTTGGAAAAGAATTATTTGAAGGTTTAGCTAATGTACCAACAGAAGTACATGTTGCTTCAGAATTTGGTTATCATATGCCATTACTTTCAGAAAAACCATTCTTTATTTTCTTATCACAAAGTGGTGAAACAGCTGATAGCCGTCAGGTTCTTGTAAAAGTTAACGAAATGATGTACCCAAGTTTAACAATTACAAATTCAGCAAATTCTACACTTTCTCGTGAGGCAACATATACGTTATTATTACATGCTGGTCCTGAAATAGCAGTTGCCTCAACTAAGGCATATACAGCTCAAATTGCCGTTGAAGCACTTTTAGCAAAAGCGTTAGGAACAGTTACAAAACAAACAAAAGCTCTTAATTTTGATGTTTATCATGAATTAACAATGGTTGCAAATGCTATGCAAGCTATGGTTGATGATAAAGACTCAATTAATGACTTAGCGAAAGAATTCTTAAGTGAAACGCGTAACGCTTTCTATATTGGTCGTGGTATTGATTACGATGTTTCAATTGAAGCTGCACTTAAATTAAAAGAAGTCTCTTATGTTCAAACGGAAGGTTTTGCATCTGGTGAATTAAAACATGGAACTATTGCCTTGATTGAAGAAGGCACACCAGTTGTAGCTATTATTACTGATAAACCGACTGCAAGTCATACACGAGGCAATGTTCAAGAAGTCTTGGCTCGTGGAGCAAATACAATTATCATCTCAACAGAGACATTAGCAAACGAGGGTGATCAAATTGTATTACCAGATGTTTCTGACTTATTAACACCGTTAGTAAGTATTGTGCCTGCACAATTATTGGCTTACTATACAAGCCTAAACCGTGGCTATGATGTTGATAAACCTCGTAATTTAGCTAAGAGTGTTACTGTCGAATAAGATAGATTGAAGAAATGATATTACCTGTTTAAGGGTAGTATCATTTTTTTGTTTATTATTTGGTATAGACCTATTGCTTTTTTTAAAATGATATTGTATTATTGGACTATACCAATTAGAGGAATAAATAATTGAAAAGAGGACAATCAAATGAAATTAATTATTGTTAAAGACCAAAACGAGGGTGGCCAAAAAGGCTACGAAATTTTTAAAGCTGCTAAAGAAGCAAATGCTAAAGTCTTTGGACTTGCTACAGGAAGCACACCATTAACAACCTATGCCGCAATTACAGCCAGTGACTTAGATTTTACGGATTCAACATCAGTTAACTTAGATGAATATGTTGGTTTAGGTGAAAAAGATTCACAAAGTTACCGTTACTTTATGAATGAAAATTTATTTAGTAAAAAACCATTTAAGACATCTTACTTACCTAATGGTCTTGAAAGTGATTCAGAAAAAGAAACAAAACGTTATGACAAAATTATTGAAGATAATCCAATTGATTTACAAATTTTGGGTATTGGTAAAAATGGTCATATTGGATTCAATGAACCTGGAACAGCTGAAGATAGCTTGACACATAAAGTTCATTTAACGGAGTCAACGATCAAATCAAATGCACGTTTCTTTGATAACGAAAATGATGTTCCTGAATATGCTTATTCAATGGGTATTGGATCAATCATGAAGTCGCACAAGATTTTACTTGAAGCTTTTGGTGAAAGTAAGGCAGAAGCTATTAAGGGAATGATTGAAGGCCCTATAACAGAAGACCTACCTGCAAGTTTCTTACAAAATCATGATGATGTAGTTGTCATTGTTGATGAAGCAGCTGCAAGTTTATTAAAAAATAAATAAAATTATCATCCATATGTAGAACTAATTCATTTAAAGCGTTAAAATAAATGGATTGGTTCTATTTGTGTTTTGTGCTTGCTTGACGGCTGATAGTAAGTCTAGTAACATGATGACAATTGTAAGAAAATACGTTTTTAGGAAGTTGAAAAAATGGTCGATTATAAAATTAGAGTAAAAAATGTCACAAAAGAATATGACTTATTTAAAACAAAATCTGAACATATCAAATCATTCTTTTCTTTTAAAAGTACGACGGTACCTCATTTTTGGTCTCTTAAAGGAATCTCGATGGATGTTATGAGTGGAGAAACACTTGGTTTAATTGGCGTTAACGGCTCAGGTAAATCAACGTTATCCAATATTATTTCGGGGATTATTCCACAAACAACCGGTATTGTAGATGTTCGCGGAGAAACTTCTATTATTGCTATCGGCGCTGGATTGAGAGGCCAACTAACCGGATTAGAAAATATTCGATTAAAAGGTTTAATGCAGGGTCTAACTAACCAACAAATTGATGATATTTTAGATGAAATTATTAATTTTGCTGATTTAGGTGATTTTGTTTATCAACCCGTTAAAAGCTATTCTAGTGGGATGAAATCTCGTTTAGGCTTTGCTATTGCCGTGCATATTGATCCTGATATTTTGATTATTGATGAGGCATTGTCAGTTGGCGATGATACTTTTTATCAAAAATGTGTTGATAAAATTAACGAATTTAAAGAACAAGGAAAAACAATTATTTTTGTTAGTCATTCATTAAAACAAATTGAAATGCTATGCGATCGTGTCGCATGGATCCAATATGGTGATTTAAAACAAGTTGGTCCTACTAAAGAAGTTGTCACTAAATATAAAGCTTATATTGATTGGTTTAAAAAATTATCAAAAAAAGAAAAAACAGCGTACCAAAAGAAACAAAAAGAGGCTCAAAAAGCGTTTAGTATCGATGACTATCTTATTAACCAAGTAGACAAAGAAAGTGCTGATGAAGCAAATTTAGGCGTTTCAAAGCAAGTTATTACCGAAAAGGTAAAAAAGGATTTCTATGGCTCTGTTTTAAATGAAAAAATGTCTAAACCAAGTAAGGTGCTAACAGCTGTGATTTTAGTCGCTGTGGTATTCTTTAGTTTAGTAAATATATCAGGGCATTCAATAAGTCATATTATTGAGAACCCAACAAGTATTGTTCATCCAGATAATACGAAATAATAGGAAAGTGTTGGCGTAGATCATTCGACAGCACTTTTTTAATACAAACTATTGACAACGCTTACATTTGATGTTATCTTAAGTTTGTAAGGTATATGAATTACCTTTATCAATTCTCTTTCTCTCTTATGCTAGCCACTATTGCGATGTAGTGGCTTTTTTTGTGCTTGTTGTACTTATTGTCAAATGTGTTTATACTTAATTAAGAGAATAGATGTAGAAAGTTGGGTTCAATATGAAAAGTCATGAAGTTTTATCATTAATTGAAGAAATTACTAGAAAAGATGGTTCTAAATATTTTGAATTATCGAACATGGTACAAAATGGGAGAGCAGAACTTGCAGTTCAAAGAGATTTATTGAAAGAAGTCCGTATTCTACAGTTAAATATTCCCAGATCATCACACGTTATTAATTATGAAAAATATATTAATCAAAATTTTGAAATGCCACTAGAAGCATTTACTGAATATCAAGAGTGGCATAAAACAGAAGAAGCTCAAAATGATTTGAATGCGATATTAAAAGACAATCATATTGAGTAAATATTACCAAAAATATCTTTACAAAATAGGTTAACCTATGGTATAAAATAGTATAGACAGAAATGAATTATAAAGATTGCTCAGTAGTTCAGCGGTAGAACGCTTGACTGTTAATCAAGATGTCGTAGGTTCGATCCCTACCTGAGCAGTATTCATAGAGGATGATCGACTTACTGCCGGTTATCTTTTTTTATTTATGAACTTAATTTTTTGAGTCCATTATAAGAAATTAATGATTAACTTGAATTATTTCTGAATACAGTTTAAAATTAAGAGATTGTAAGAAAGGGGGATTGCGAAATGTCATCAAACAACCATACAGGTGTCGGTAACGATCGTCGTCCAGTTAATACTCCAAACAAAAAGAACCGTCGTCGTAAACAACAAGAACTTGCTACTTTCTTAAAAGAAAGCAAAGCTAACGACGCAGCAGTTGCAGCAAAAAAAGCATAATTTAGTTAAATAAATGATGGCCACCGTTGATTAGAACGGTGGTTTTTTTGCATACTTTAGAATGAGTATTTTTTATTTAAATATATTTTTAGTGCCTTTTAGCTTACAATAAAAGAATCAATAAACTGACTAATGGAGTGATTTAAATTGGCTAAGAATTTTTATGCAGTATATAAAGGACGTAAAACGGGTATTTTCACAAAATGGCCTGATGTGGCAAAGTTGGTTAATGGATACGATGGGGCACGATACAAAGGATTTGAAACGCGAGATGAAGCCCAAAATTGGATGGATGATGGGGCACCTAGACCAACAGCGACAGGTAGTAAAAAAAGTGCGACAGCAGTTCATCAATCCGTAACTTTAACTTCAGATTCAATTCAAGTCTGGACTGATGGTGGTTCGAGAAATCATGGTAATAAATTAGGCGGTCACGTCCTAGCAGAAGATACTGCGGCATGGGCTTTTTATATTAAAACACCGGGTGAGACCTTTTCTGGTACAGATGGTGAAAAAGGTAAAACTAATAATCATATGGAAATTATGGCATTTCTTCAAGCTATGAAAAAATTAATTGATTTAGGATTACGAGAAGAACACGTCGTATTTATATTAGATTCGAAGTATGTCTTGAATGCAATTCAAAAAAATTGGTTAGTAGGTTGGCAACGTCGAAATTGGAAAAAAGCGGATGGTCAAACAGTACTTAATGTCGAACTTTGGCAACAAGTTGCTGAATTAATACCAGCTTTCACTAATGTTGATTTTGAATGGACAAAGGGTCATGCAGATAATGAAGGTAATAATAAAGTTGATGAATTATTAAATGAAACAATGGATAAAATGTAAGATAGGTGAAGTGGATTTCTACTAATGTAGAGAGCCACTTTTTTTATTTAAATGAATTCAAATTAAGATGAATAAAAAAGATTAGGCAGTAAATTAAAACGTTTACTGAAAGCGGTTGCTAAAATTCTAACGTGGTGTTATTATATTCATGAAGATAGATATAGGGGGATGATTGACAATGGAAGCTGAAGAATTAGAACCAGGGCAATCCGAAGCGCTACAGGAATTTATTTCCAATCTAGATATTTTGAACGCTTTGGCAGATGAAAAAAGACAACGATTAATTATTTTGCTAGGTTCTAAGTCACGGCAAGAGTTAACGGTTTCTGAGCTGGTTGACCGCATGGCGTTATCACAACCGGCAGTTTCACATCATTTGAAAGTTTTAAAAAATGTGGGACTTATTGATTATAAACAAACAGGATTAAAACGTTTTTACTTTTTAACACCTGAAAAAACATTAAACCGTTTGGAACATTTAATTAAAATGATTCGTGAAGGCGAAAAATCGAAGGAGGAATAGATTATGACTCAAAAAGCATATATGATTGGTACAGGTGTTGGTAACTTAGCAGCAGGTATCTATTTAATTCGTGATGGTGGCTGGCATGGTGACCAAATTACGATGTTTGGTTTAGAAAAACATGGTGCTAATGATGGCGCTGCAGTTAAAGATTATGTGACTGAATATGGTAACCAAGGTTTGAGTAATCAAAAAGGATTCCTAGCTAAAGGTGGTCGTATGTTGAATGAAGAAACATATGAAAACTTATGGGATGTTCTTCGAGAAGTGCCATCATTGGATAATCCTGGAAAGACAGTTACAGATGAAATTTTAGATTTTGATCATGCACATCCAACGCATGATATTGCACGCTTAATTGATAAAATGGATGGTATTAGAAATAAAGGCGGTAAGAATGATTATCGTCATATGCAATTTAATACACGAGATCGCGTTTTACTAACAAAATTAATGACGATGCCTGAATCAAAGGAATCAGAGATTAATGATATCAGTATTGAAAAATGGTTTGAAAATAGTCCACACATGTTTACAACTAATTTCTGGTATATGTGGCAAACAACTTTTGCCTTCAAAAAGGAAAGTTCAGCAATGGAATTACGTCGTTATATGAACCGAATGATTCTTGAATTCAGTCGTATTAACACATTGGAAGGTGTTACAAGAACACCATATAACCAATATGAAAGTATTATTTTACCAATGCGTAAATATCTTACAGACCGTGGTGTAACCTTTGTGGATAACCGTAAGATAACTGAATTTAAATTTAAAGATACAGCTTTACGTGACGATATTGTTGTCACTGGTCTTGAATATGAAGAAGTCGATAATGATAATAAAGTCGGCGAAATCATTATTAATGATGGCGATTTAGTATTTGATACGAATGGTTCAATTACAGATAGTTCATCAATGGGCGATATTGATACACCGATTGTGGAAAATATGGACTATGCACCTAGTGCTAAATTATGGAAACAAGCTACTGAACATTTCTATAACTTAGGTAAACCAGATAAATTCTTTAATGATCGTCAACAAAGTGAATGGATGAGTTTTACAGTCACAACTGATAATCATTTAGCAGTAAATGAAATTGCACGGATTACACAACAAGAACCTGGTAATGCATTGAATACCTGGGTTGATAGTAATAATTTATTATCAATCGTGGTTCATCATCAACCTCATTTCCATGCTCAAAAAGAAAATGAGACTGTATTCTGGGGTTACTGTTTATATCCTCGTCGCAAGGGTGATTTTGTTCAAAAACCATTTATCGAGATGACTGGTCGCGAAATGTTAGAAGAATTATTAGGCCATTTGGCTCAAACAGATACAGCTACGAATAATATTAGCCAACGTACAGATGAAATTATGGATAGTGTTGTTAATGTTATACCTGTTTATATGCCATATGCGAGTGCCTTATTTAACCGTCGCGCAATTGGTGATCGTCCTGACGTTGTACCTGAACATTCAAAGAATTTGGCCTTTATTAGTCAATTTGCAGAAATGCCATTTGATATGGTCTTTACAGAACAGTATTCGTTCCGTTGTGCACAAATTGCTGTGTATAAGTTCTTAGGAATTTCAGATACGCAATTAACACCATTACATCATTATGAAAAAATGCCAAAAGTTTTGGCAAAAGCAACGAAAACAATGTTTAGATAAGTTGAAATAACGATTTATAAGAATTTTTATAAATCGTTATTTTTTTGATGTATAATTAAGATTCATTCTAATTCGGAGAAGGTGTCTTAATGATCAAAATAAATACAGTAGCTGATCAGATACAATTATCAGGTATTCGTCGATTTGATGAATGGGTCTCCAAAATAGACGGTATCGATAAGTTAACGTTAGGTGAACCTAATTTCATCACACCTCAACATATTATGGACGCTACAAAAACAGCGCTTGATAACGGACAAACACATTATGAAGCCTCAGCTGGTAATCCAGAATTACGACAGGCAACTGCTGATTATTATAATGAAAAGTTTGAATTGGCTTATGACGCAAAGAATGTTTTAGTGACCGTTGGGGCAACTGAGGCAATTGCTACAGCATTAAAGACGGTAACAACACCAGGAGATTACATTTTAGTACCAGTTCCTTGTTATCCAGCTTACTTGCCATTAATGCAGTTACAAGGCGTTAAACCTATTTTTATGGATACACGTACGACGAACTTTAGGGTAACGGCAGAGCTTATTGAAAAGACATTGCAGGAAAATAAGAATAAAGCTATCGTTGGATTTATATTTAATTATCCAACTAACCCTACCGGTGTTTCTTATGGTAAAATTGAGTTATCTTCTATTAAAGATGTTTTGAAAAAACATGACATTTGGGTGATGAGCGATGAAATTTACTGCGAGTTAACCTATGAACAACCGCATATTTCCATGGCTAATTTGTATCCTGAAGGGACAATTTTAATAATGGGATTGTCTAAATCACATGCAATGACCGGTTGGCGGATTGGGTTTGTATTAGCTGAAGAACGATTAATTAATGCTATGAAAAAGGTCCACCAATATCACGTAACGACCGCGGCAACTTTATCACAAGTAGCTGCACTTGAAGCTGTTAAAAATGGGAAGCAAGATAGTGTACCAATGAGAGATGCTTATCATATTCGTCGTGATAGATTGGTAACAGCCTTAGAAAAATTAGGTTATAATTTAATTAAACCAGATGGCGCCTTTTATTTATTCGTTGAAATACCTAAAAAACTAAAATTAACGTCAGTTGAATTTTGTCAGCAACTTGCTCTGAAAGAAAAGGTAGCTGTTGTTCCAGGTAGTGCATTCACAGAATTTGGTGAGGGCTACTTTAGAATAAGTTTTGCTGCAAGTGATGAACAGTTAGCAAAACTCATCATCGCCTTGGAAAATAGTAAGCATTAAATTCAATTTATTAATCTAATTATGGTACGTTTGTATGAGTAAAAGGAGTGATTAAAATGGATGGAAATGTTGACTGGACAATTGCTGAGCTTAAAAAAATTGAAACAGAAGAAAACCAATTATTGATTGAAGCTACAATTGCGCTATTAAAAGATCAGTCAGTTGAAATTGAGAGCTTGCATGGCTCAATGGAAGGGCAGCTTTGGAGCCCAAGTAACTGGCGTAAGTAAAATCATCAATAATGGCAACAAAACAAGTGAGGAGTGACGATATGAATAATAGATTAGAAAAGTTGGACTTTGACATAACACCGGTAACTTTTAAACGCGTTTTAGTTGCCATAGATGAGGATGATTCTGAATCATCAATTTTAGCTTTTAATTATGCGGTAGCGTTAGCTAAGTTACAACAAATTCCTTTAGGGATTGTTTCAATATTAGAGACAGGTGATATGAATATTTTTGATTCTATGTCACCAGTTGTTATCAAAGAAAATAAAAAATTACTTGAAGAAAGTATCGAACGCTATGTAGATAAGGCGCATGATTTTGGCGTTAAAAATGTACAAGCAATTGTTTCTGCTGGTAGACCAGGTTCTGAAATTGTTGAGAAGGTTATTCCAGATTTTAAACCGGATATTCTAATTTGCGGTTCAAAAACGAATACGCCAAGTAATTCAAAGAAATTATTTATTGGCTCTCAAGCTAGTTATATGGCTCAAAATGCACAATGTTCCGTTAGTGTCATCAGATAATATTTTAAAAATATGAATGTTAAAAGAGCGAAAAACTCATTTTACAGTTTTTTGCTCTTTTTTAATAAAAAAATAACATAATTGTTCGTATATATGATAAGATTAACCATAGTAAATTAAAATATAGTGAGGATGGTTAAATTGAAATATTATAAAGCGTACCGAATTAGTCTTGGGTGGCAAATTTTAATTGGATTAATTTTAGGAATTATTATTGGTGCTATTGGGTATCAAAATAAACTCATTATTAACTCACTTCAACCGCTGGGAACCATCTTTATTAATATGATCAAAATGATTGTCTTACCGATTGTTGTTTCATGTCTAGTGGTCGGAATCGCCAATATGGGAGATATCCACAAATTAGGTAGAATCGGTGGAAAAACATTAATTTACTTTGAAATTATGACAACAATTGCGATTGCATTAGGATTAATTGTTGGTAACTTAACTAAACCCGGACAATTTATAGATATTACAGCTTTAAATAAAGTCGATATTAGTCAATATGTTACAACTGAAAACTCAACCTCTACTGGGTTGAGTACGATTTTAATGCATATTGTGCCAACTAATATTTTTGAGGCACTTGTTAAAGGTGATATGCTGCCTATTATCTTCTTTTCCGTTTTATTTGGACTCGGGACAGCAACGCTAGGTGAGAAGGGAAAACCGATTATTGATTTCTTCTCAGCTGTATCTGAAGTTATGTTCAAAGTGACAAACTGGGTAATGAAATTGGCACCTATCGGTGTTTTTGCATTAATTGGTGTCACAATAGCACAATTAGGCGTTTCTGCTTTAAAACCATTAGGGTTCTTTATTATTGTGACCTATATAACGATGATATTTTTTGTTATTGTAGTAATGGGTCTTGTTGCTAAATTATTTAAAATTAATTTAATCGTCTTGTTAAAGGTAATCAAGGATGAAATGATTCTTGCTTTTTCAACGGCTAGTTCTGAAGCAGCACTGCCTAAAATTATGGAAAAAATGGAAAATTTTGGTGTTAAAAAGGGAATTGTTTCTTTTGTTGTTCCAACAGGATATACATTTAATCTAGATGGATCAGCAATTTATCAGTCAATAGCTGCTCTGTTTTTGGCACAGGCATACCATATTAATTTATCAATTGGACAACAAGTTACATTATTGATTGTGTTAATGATTACGTCTAAAGGGATGGCTGGAGTACCTGGTGCATCATTTGTCGTCCTATTAGCGACAATCTCAACTATTGGTGTTCCTGCTTCGGGGTTGGCTTTTATCGCTGGAGTTGATAGAATCATAGATATGGGTCGTACAACCGTCAATGTTGTTGGTAATTCATTAGCAGCTGTTATTATCGCACAATCAGAAAATGAATTTGATCGTGAAAAGAATCAAAAGTATTTAGAAAAATTGAACATTAAGTAACCTTAAAAAGGGGGCTTTCGGAAAAAAATGACGAAAGAAATTAAATTAAAATGGTTGTTAATAGGTTCAGTGATTAGTAGCGCAGGTTCAAGTTTCGTCTGGCCGTTAACAACAATTTACATGCATAACTATTTAGGTAAAAGTTTAACATTTTCTGGAATTGTACTATTAATAAACTCAGTTGCGACTATTATTGGTAATTATGCTGGTGGTTATTTATTTGATAAATGGCGGCCTTATTATGCGACATTGGTAGGAATCGTAATTGCATGGTTGGCCGTATTAGGCTTAGTTTTCATGCATGGCTGGCCAGCATACCCAATTTTGCTAGTTATTTTGGGTCTTGGTAACGGGATTGTGGCAACAATTTTAAATTCATTTGCGGCCACAATTAGAAGAAAAGATAGTCGATATGTTTTTAATCTCTTTTATTTAGCTTTAAATTTAGGGATTGTTATTGGGACATTATTAGTTGGATACGTGATTGAAGTTAGTGTCACAATGGTCTTTGTATCAGCATTAATTTTATATTCAATATTTTTGATTACTGCTATTTTAGCGTATAGAGTTGATCCAATACGAAAAAAAGTGAAACCAACAAAATCAGAACAATCAGCTGGTGTTAATCCCAAAGTTTGGATTATCGGCGCAATGTGGTTAACATTCCTGGTTATTTGGTTGAGTTACGAGCAATGGCAAAGTAATTTATCAATTTATATGGATAAGTTAGATATTCCATTGAGTCAATATAGTTTATTATGGACGATTAATGCAGGACTCATTGTTTTTGGACAACCACTAGTGACGCTTGTAACGAGAACAATTGCTAAGTCATTATTTAGACAAATTATTATGGGTGTTGGCTTATTTGCGTTATCATTTACAACACTTATTTTTGCGAAAGACTTTTCTCATTTTGTCTTTTCAATGGTCTTGTTGACGTTAGGTGAAATGGTCGCATTCCCAGCCATTCCGGCATGGATTAATGAACTGGCCGAGCCAGGTCAAGAAGGTAAGGCACAAGGAACGATTAATATTGCCGCATCTATTGGTAAAGCGTTAGGACCATTAGTTGGTGGAATCGTAATTGAACGATTGTCATACAACGGTTTGTTCGTTGGTTCGACATTATTAATCTTACTTGCCTTGGCAGTTGTTGTTATTGCAACTAAGAAAGCGAATATAAAATCGTAAAAAAATACCACAACTTTTATAAGGTTGTGGTATTTTTTATTCTAAATCATTAAAATAGGCTAATAAATCAGTCGTAGATAGGTTGGCACGTTTTTCACCTGATAAATCAGATTGAATCTGACCATCATTTAAGACAATTGTTCGATTACCATATGATAATGCGTCCTCTAAGTGATGCGTAATCATTAGACAAGATAATTGTTCTTGTTCAACAATTTCGGCGGTTAATTTTAATAATTCTTGGCTTGTTTTGGGGTCGAGGGCGGCCGTATGTTCATCTAGTAGCAGTAAGTCAGGTTGAATCAAAGTTGCCATTAAAAAACTTAATGTTTGACGTTGACCACCAGACAAGTTTCCAGCAGGTGTATTTAAATGTTCTGATAAACCATTTGGCATCTTTGCGGTTAATTCACGAAATTGCGTCATTTTTTGTTTTAAATGACGAGGTTTAAACCGACGGCGACTGCCTCGATTTAAGGCTAATAATAGATTTTCAGCGACTGTCATTCTAGGTGCTGTGCCCATTTTAGGATCTTGAAAAACACGACTAATATAATTTGTCCGTTTAATATCATTTTCATTCGTAATATTTTTATTGCGTAACATAATTTTGCCACTCGTTGGTTTAATATTACCAGCAATTGTATTGAAAAGGGTCGATTTACCAGCGCCATTAGTACCAATTACAGTTATAAAATCGCCTTTATTGATGGTGAGGTTTAAATTTTTTAAGATTTGTTGCTCCTCAGAAGTACCGGTATTAACGGTAGTGACGATATTGGAAAGTGAAAAAATGGGTTCAGTCATTTTGAATGGCCTCCTTCAAACAAAGTATTTAGTCTTAGCGCTTTTCGGAGAGTTGGTAACATTAAACAGAATGCTAAAATAATAGCAGAAATTAATTTTAAATCGTTTGCGTTAAAGCCTAATGTTAATACAATTAAAATAACAAATCGGTAGAAAATACTACCAATGACAACGGCAACCAAACGTGCTGTTAATGATAAGTTACCAAAAACAACTTCACCGATAATAATTGCAGCAAGCCCAATGACAATCGTTCCGATACCCATACTGATATCAGCATAGCCATTATTTTGCGCGATTAGCCCACCGGCAAGTCCGATGAAGCCATTTGAAACCATTAGTCCTAAAATCTTCATACGATCGGTTTGGATACCAAGTGAGCGGGCCATTTTTTCATTATCACCGGTTGCGATGAACGCTTGGCCTAATTCGGTATTTAAAAAGAAAGCGAGTAAGCCAATACTAATGATAACCAGAATGAGCCCTAATACAACGGAATCAAAAGATGCAGGAAGATTAGTTAGAAAGTGAGCAGAAAAAATTGTATTTTGTCCAAGTAAACTGATATTTGCTTTTGTTAAAATTCGTAGGTTAATTGAATATAAACTTGTCATGACAAGGATTCCAGCTAATAAAATCGGAATTTTACCTTTTGTATAAAGTAACCCGGTGGCTAGACCAGCTAGTGTCCCTGCTAGAAATGCAAAGAATGTGGCCAGAAGCGGGTTAACTCCGTGGATTAGACAAATCACAGTTACGCTGGCGCCCATTGGAAAAGTACCTTCGACAGTCATATCAGGAAAGTCTAAAATTCTAAATGAAAGATAAAGACCAAGACCTAAAACCCCCCATAGGAGTCCTTGTCCGATAGCAGATACAATAATTGTCATTTGATTAACTCTCCTTTATTTTTGGCTTGATCAATTAATGCTTGTGGAATTGTAATATTTAAGGCCTTTGCTGTTTTCAAATTAATAACAAGATCACCTTTTTTTACAAAATTAATTGGTGTTGTTGCAGGGACACTTTTTCCAGAAAGAACGGCAGCAGCCATTTTACCAGTGGCTACACCTAAATCATATTGGTTAATACTAATAGTTGCCAAGCCGCCATTTTTGACCATTGTATCTACTGCAGGGAAAATTGGAATTTTAGCTTGTGTCGCATTTTTAACGAGAGTCTGCATACTTGATGCTACTGTGTTATCCGTGGGGACATAAACGGCATCAACAGATGCTACGAGCGATTGTGACACTTGGTCAACATCATTTGTAGAGGTAATTGTTGCCGATTTAACTTCTAAGCCTGATTTGATTGCTGCAGATTTAAATTGTTGATACTGTTTTGTAGCTGAATCGTCACTTGATGTGTAAAGGACACCCACGGTTTTCATATTAGGTATTAGTTCCTTCATTAAAGCTAACTGTGCTTTAATAGGTGCTTGATCAGAAACACCGGTGATATTATTACCTGGTTTCTGATTGTTGCTAACTAAACCAGAACCTTTTGGATCAGTAACGGCACCTAAAATAATTGGTGTTTTTTTAGTTACATTAGCTAAAGATTGTGCAGAGGGTGTTGCGATACCAATCATGAGATTAACATTTTCATTATTAAACTTGTCACTCATTGATTTTAAATTACTTTGATCAGCTTCAGCATTTTGGAAATCAATATTCACAGACTTACCAGGTACGTAACCTTCTTTTTCTAATCCAGCAATAATTCCTTTATGAATCGCATCCAGTGCAGGATGTGTTGTTAATTGAAGAATACCAATTGTTGGTACTCCTTTAGCGTTTGAAAATGTTGTTGGTTGAAGTGTTGAGAAAAAAGCAATCACTAAGAATAAAAATAACGCAATAATGGTTCCAATTAATCGTTTCATTTTATAAGTACCCCTTTAATTTTTAATAAAAAAAGACAGTCCTCAGATTCGAGGGCCGTCTTGAAAGACAAAACCCCCGCATGAATATACTGATATCCATACAGGGGTTTTGATTTATAGAAACCAAACCGATATACAGATACAATCTGAATAGACAGATTATATCTGTAAAAAACAGACTACAATCTGAATAACCGGCTTTGCCAACGATTATTAAGTTTTACTTGTGAATAAGTCATAGGCTTGATTTCCTCTCTGAGTTAGTTGATAAATGTAGTATAGATAAATCTGATATTATTGTCAAATATTATTTAAAAGATTTTAAAAGTTATAAAGAGTATAATTTAGAAAACAACAAAATTGATTCGACATTCATAGTGCGGTATGATATTTTTATTGGGAATAGCGCACTATGAATTCATAATATGAGGTGAAAAACTATGAAAAAATCGTTAAAGATTGGTATTAGTATCGGAAGTATTTTAGTTTTGGGAATTCTTGGTGGAGCAAGTTTCAATCAAAGTATGCATTTTAATAAAGGCATCACAATTAATGATACAGATGTCAGTGGATTAAGTGTTGATAAAGTTATTAGTAAGTTAAAAAATGAAACGTCAAAAAATGTTATTTATGTAGGTAAAACAAAAATAGTCGATGCAAAAGATACAACAACTGGTTTTACTGATGAAGATAAGCCAGCGATTAAAGCATTGTTGAAGAAGCAACGTACCATTCTTCCTTCAAATGTTAAGAAAAATTATGCGATTGTTCCACAAAAGTTGAATACAACAGTTAAGGATCAATTAAAAGCACAATTAAAAACCCAACTAACAAAGTTAAATAAAACAAGAACAGTGGCTGTTGATGCAAGTCCCATTTTAAAAAATGGAAAAGTATCAGTAACACCTGGGAAAAAAGGGAATCAATATAATGTTAAGCAAATTTTAGCTGCCTATGATAAGGCTGGCTATAGTAGCATTACGAAGTTGAAGGATACTGAACTCCAACCTTTATCTGCTGACAGTAAAACAGTTAAAGCTGATACTGAAAAATTGGATACACTAGCTGCTAGACAGACTGTTTATACCGTTCAATCAACGAAGTATACGTTGAAGGGTGCAGATATTCTTAAGCAAGCAACTGTTGAAGATGGTAAATATGTTGTTGATACGAGTGGTATTTCTGCAAAAGTAGATGAAATTAATAAGAAACAAGCAACATTGAATAAAAAGTATAATTTTAAAACGGCTACAGGAAGTACTGTTCCAGTTAGTGGACAATCATATGGTTGGGCCCTTGGAATGAATGACTCAGTGACACATGTTTTGACAGCGTTAGAAGATGGTACTGCAGCTATTGACGCAACCAATGATAAATATGGTGTTGGCTATAATACTTATGGAACTGGTTACACAACGACTGCAAATGATGGACTTGGAGATACGTATGCTGAAGTGTCAATTGCGCAGCAGAAAGTTTGGATCCATAAAAATGGCAAGGTTGTTTTAACAACTGATGTTGCAACTGGTAAACATAGTACTGGTGAAGATACAACTAAGGGTGTTTGGTATATTATGTACAAACAAACGCCATCAATACTTAAAGGTAGTGAAGTTGGTAAAGCTAATTATTCTGTCAAAGTTAGTTACTGGGCTCAATTCACAAATAGTGGAATTGGTTTCCATGACGCTAGTTGGAGAACAAATTGGTCTAAAACAGCTTATCTTAAAGATGGTTCTGGTGGTTGTGTTAATACAAAACCAGCCGCAATGGCAACTTTATTTGCGAACGTTTCACAAAACGAACCTGTTGTTGTTTATTAATTTAAGGCTTAATCAGTTCTTAAACTGGTTAAGCTTTTTTTAATGATTTATTATTAATAACTTCATAGATAAGTCATAAAGCCAAGGTAGTATGAACCTATACCAGAAAGGAAGTTTAACAAAATGAAAATAGATAAAAACAAAGATAATAAATTAATAAGTGATAATATCGTTTCTGCACAAGTCATTGCGTTGAACAATCATATTATTACTGTAAAAACTGAAAATTCAGAAATTATAAAAATTAAACAACCAAATAGTACAAAAAATGACAAGATATTTCTAGAGACAATGAAAGATATTTTACGGTCGGGATTGTGGATTCCTGTGAATCGAGTCATGCAAATTATAATGCGTTATGACTGGTTTGATACGCCATTTGAAGAATATAGTTATGTATAGAAATCATGTATAATAACGTTAGAGGTGGCAGGGATGACGATTAAATTAATTGCAGTAGATTTAGATGGTACATTTTTAAGGGATGATAAATCATACGATAAAGAAAGATTTTCGCATCAATTTGAAAGGATGCAACAACAGGGAATACATTTTGTGGTAGCAAGTGGGAATCCAACCTTAGCCATTGAACAATATTTTAAAGAAATTAAAGATAAAATTGGTTACGTTGCTGAAAATGGAGCAGTCATTCAAGATGCAAAAGAGTTATTGAAAGAATACATTTTTGAAAATAGTCTCTATCAAGAAACGATTCAGTATTTGAAGGAAACATTCACTGAAATAGGACTATTAGCGGTTAATAATCAAGGAGGTTTCTATGATAAACGGGAATCTGATACATTTATTCAAGATGTAAATGATTATTATCCGAAAGTAACCGGAGTCGATAATTTGGTATCACTTAATCAAGGAATTTCTATGCTGACGGGTCATTTTCCCGTGTCGTTATATGAAAGAATATCATTACAATTAAATACTGAAATGAATAATAAACTTCAAGCAAAAGCGTCTGGATTTGGTTATATTGATATTAATTTAGTGAACGCGACAAAGAAAAACGGCATAAATTTACTACAAAATCGTTGGCAAATCTTGGATGAAGAAGTTGCGACATTTGGGGATAATGATAATGATCAAGAAATGTTGGCGTTCACGCCGAATAGTTTTTCTATGGCTAGCGGATCAAAGTTAGCTAAAAAAACAGCAAAACACATCATTGGGTTGAATCAAAATGATAGTGTTTTGGATAGCATTGATGATATTTTAAATCATAAATTGTAAAGAAACGTTCTTTTCCAAGGGGCGTTTCTTTTTAGTTCTTTGTATCCGTTTACTTATGCAGTATAATAGAGTTATTAAAGCATAATCGGAGGAATGTAATTTTGACAGTCAAGATAATTGCAGTGGATTTAGATGGTACATTTTTAAGAGATAATAAAACGTTTGATGAAGTTAGATTTAGTCACCAATTAGTTGAACTAAAAAATAAAGGGATTCATTTCGTGGTAGCAAGTGGAAATCAAGTTATGAAAATTAAAGATATTTTTAAACGTATCTCTGGTGAAATAGGTTACGTTTCAGATAACGGTGCGGTTATTTATGATGGCAACACCCATATCAGATCATTTAATATTGATCCAGCCGTATTTGAAAAAACAGTTTTATATATCCAAAAGGTATCGCCAAATTATGGAATCTTAGCATCAACAGATGAGAGTGGGTATATTGATGCAAGTGAGTCTGATAACTTTGTAGAAATGGCTAATACGTACTATCCAGACATTATTAAGGTCCCTAATTTAAGTAAGGTTGAAAAAACTATTTCTAAAGTTACGATTAATGGCCCCATTGACGAATATAAAACATTTGCGGTTAAATTAAAAGAAAATGTTGATGAATCATTAGTTGCAAAAGTTTCTGGTTTTGGATTTATTGATATCAATGTTAAAGAGGCAACAAAACAAAATGGGTTAAATGCTTTGCAAGAATTATGGGATGTAAAAGATGATGAAGTAGTAACCGTTGGAGATAATGATAATGATGCTGAGATGTTGGCATACACACCATTAAGTTTTGCAATGGAAAAGTCTTCAAATATGGCAGCTAAAATGGCAAATCATCGTATCGGTTCAAATCAAGATGATAGCGTCTTAGATTTAATTGATGACGTTTTAGCAGGTAAATATTAAAATATAATTTAGATAATGACGTAAAAATAAGTGATGATTATCACTTATTTTTTTACAAAAAAAACCACTTTCTTGTGAAAGTGGCAGATAATTAAATTTATTTAGAAACAACGCTAAAACGTTCTTGATGATGTGAATTAGATTCAATTTCATCAACCAATGCGATAGAGAAGTCGGCATAGCTAATTTCACTATTACCTTGTGAATTCATTGTTAAAACGTCACCGGCAATTTGATAGTGGCCTGTTTTTTCGCCACTAGGATTGAAAAATGCAGCTGGTGAAATATAGACCCAATCTACATTTGAAACGGTACGGAGTGTGACTAAAGCATCACGCATATTTTTGGCTGTTGCTTTAGCACCTTCAGGGAAGTCAGGTGTATCACCAAGTAACAGTGTTTTTTCAGAATCAACGAAAAGACTACTTGCGCCACCAACAATAACGAGCTTAACCTTAGTATCAGCTAAGATATCCGTTAAATGTTTTAATGATGTTTGATGAAGATTTTCTTGACCAAATGGAGCGTTAAAAGCATCTACAATAACATCAAATAATTCTAAATCAGCAGTTGTTAACTTGAAAAGATCTTTTTCTATAAAAGGAACATCTTCTGTTAATTTGCTTTTATTTCTAATAATAGCAGTAACATCTAAATGACGAGAAACTGCCTCTTTTAATGTAGATTGTCCTTGTTTACCAGTTGCACCAATAATTCCAATTTTCATTTTATAACTCCCTTTCTAAGTAACTGTCTTCACAATAGTTGAATGACATTTTTTTGTCAAAGAATAAGTCGTCAGGTTACATCTTTATTTTAACTGATAAATATGGTATGTTTATAGTTGTTATGGGGATGTTCAGGATTCGACAGGTATAGGTTGAGCTTGGATTGCGTTTCGAAGTTTGCGTCTTCGTTAAAACGCTCAGTTAAATTATAACTGCAAAAAATAATAGTAATACTTACGCTTTAGCTGCTTAATAGCGCTCTAACGTAGATCCTCCTAGTATCGTCCATGTGCTAGATCTGGGTCCTAAATTAAGTGGACTTACGTTAACTTCTTCCACCTGGAGAAGTTAAAAGAGACTAATCAGGTTAGTCAGACGTGTTAGCCCTGTTATACGGCGCTACGGTTGGCGAATTTTAAATAGTATAACTATGAACGTAGATGTTTGAGTGGCAATATGCTTGGACGCGGGTTCGACTCCCGCCATCTCCATTTTACAGTTTGAATAAGGTTGAAAAGCCTTATAAAATATCACTTTTGCATTTTAAAAGTTTGAATAAGATTGAATGAGTTTGAATGCAAATTAAGGTGTTTTTAAGGTGATTTTTGACAATCCTATTCAACATAACAGATGAAAAGATGACTTGATTCGACGAGTTATCTTTTTTATTTTGCCATAAAATTAGAGGTCTATTATGAAAAAATAAATTAATTTGTTAGAAATTACGGACACAAAAAATGACCATTTACAAAGGATTATTTTTGTAAGTAGTCGTTTTTTACGAACTTTATATTAAAATAAAGGTATAAACCAAGAAAGAATATAGTTAGTAACCATATCTAATATTGGAGATAGAGGTTAACTCTTTTAATTTTTTAGATTGATTGTCAGATAAAGGTTGTTCATCATTCCTGATGGCTTTAGAAAGATCTAAGTTCATGCGACTTAAAATGAATGGAACAGAAGAACGTTTTTGTTTTAGTTCTTCGAGATAAGCTTGTAACGTAATTTTAAGTGTATTATTACCATTATTTGTACTTAAATCAGTTAATAAATCGGTAATAATTTGTTCGGCCTGTTTTCCACGATCATCTCCGCCGGAAAACCATTTTAATTTATTCATAGACTAGAACTCCTTAATTTATTTGTATTAACTAATAATATATTAAAATATATAAATTAAAGAGAAATAGTTAACATAATAAATGATAAATATGGTCCCAGTTGATCATTAAAATATAAATTAACCTACCAGTTTATGCCTGCCATATTTGTTGGAAGTATATTTTATCTTTAAAAAGTGGAATTATTTTTAGTTGATTTAATGACTAATCTTTGTAATACTAAATTTATAAAAATTTAGGGGGTTCGTATGTCAAAAGGTAGAGTTGAAGCGTTCACAGATGCTGTAGTTGCTATTATTATGACAATCATGGTTTTAGAGTTAAAAGCACCAGAGGGAGACACATTTTCAGATTTAATACCGCTTCAAAGTACTTTTTTAGCTTACGTATTAAGTTTCTTTTTAATTGGTGTCACCTGGAATAATCATCATCACATGTTTCAATTGGCGGATAAAATCAATGGGCGGGTGTTGATTGTTAATACTGGATTTATGTTTGTAATGTCATTCATGCCATTTGCAACAAGCTGGGTTGGTGAACATTATAATAAATTTGCGCCTGCCTTTTTATATGGCCTTGTCTTTCTATTATTTAATATTATGTATGTAGTATTAACTAATGAATTACTTCGAGCAAATGGGCCTGAATCAAATTTAGCAAAAGCAATTAAAAATGACAATAAAACATGGGTGTCGTTATCTTTTTCACTTATTGGATTGATGTCAGTATTTATTAAACCAGAGTTGGTGTTAATTTTTTGTCTGATTGTACCATCAATTTGGTTTATACCTAATCGATTAATTGAAAATTTCTATAAAGACAAATGAAAAAAAGTTCCAACAAGAAATTTCTTGTGTAATAATCCCTTTATGGTTGTCAGATGAAATAATATAATTTCATCCGATAATCATGGAGGGATTTTTGTATGTCC